>CAZTNL010000108.1:0-5361 GCA_964614885.1 uncultured Calditrichaceae bacterium
ACAGAAATTTCAGCGCTACCATGCGTTCGAGTTTGGTGTCTTCGGCTTTGTAGACGACGCCCATGCCGCCTTCGCCGAGCTTTTCCGTTGTTTTGTAATGGAGTACAGTTTTTCCAATCATAGAGTCAACTCTCAGTTAATAATCCAGACATCTCCAGAAGGCGTTCCGACCGCTGACATGAATCAGAAACGATACATTTTTTTCAGTCTTCACAACTCTGTTCCGTTTTGGTCTTGTGTTCAACTGCAAAATCTTGTCAATCATGAGAATCAACCTCATTCGAACCTAACCGGTCCCAGCGTTTTGTCCAACCACGTGTTAATCACAGGTACCCTCAGTTCAGCAGAAGGGAGGTGACCGCCATCCAAAAGGACTAATTTCTTTGGCTCGCGCAGCAGGTTATACAGCGGCAGGCCGCGCGTATACCAGATGTGTTCCTCATCATACTTGCCGTTCACCATCAGTTTGGGGGGCTTGATATAAGGAGCAAAGTTTACGTTGTCCGCTTCGGGAAGCGTGGGCTTGACGCGTTCATCGATTCCCCCTCCCAAAAAGACCACGGCTCGAAAGCGCTCATCGATGGCAGCAAATCCAAGTCTCGAGCCTGCGCCCCAGCTCAAACCGACGTAAGTTAGTTTGCTCATGTCGATGTCCTCGCGAGTGGCAAGATAGTCGATGCCCATGCGTAGCTCAGT
Organism: uncultured Calditrichaceae bacterium; assembly: GCA_964614885.1. Taxonomy (GTDB): domain Bacteria; phylum Zhuqueibacterota; class Zhuqueibacteria; order Oceanimicrobiales; family Oceanimicrobiaceae; genus JAJDAG01. The sequence goes on from CAZTNL010000108.1 coordinate 697, forward strand.
GGCGTTCAGCACCATCTCCTCACGGAACTGCACCGAATTCGGCGCTGGCCGGACGTGATCAGAACCCCACTCCCGTTCGGTCATCCCCTTTAGCACCACGGACATGACGGCCCGGCCCGATTTAATGTGCGGCGCAAGCACAGCTTCCACCTCACCTGCCACTGTCTCTCCGAGAAACACGCTTGAGCTGGCGACATAAACCAGACACTGATAGGGCCTTGCCACCCTTTGGGGCAGGTAAAGGTAAGCGATAACCCGCCCCCCACGCGGGCCAGCGAAGCTCAGTTTTTGCCTCGTCCAGTCTGAAGTCTGTCGATTTTCAACGAGGTCCGCCTGTATCGGTCTCTTGTCATACTGGTAGTGGCTCAGAAAATTCTTGAAAGTTTGTTCATCGACCGGTTTGTAAATGGGCGTGCGTTCATTAACATTGATGCGAATACCCCCCTGATCCTCGGTGTCTTTCGGGCCAATGGCACAGCGGAAACCAAGCTCACCCGAAGAAAAGAACCCATCGAAAGCACCAAACTGAGCAAACAGATATATCGGGTCTTGCCAGGAGCCCCCGGTGGCTGTATAGCCGCCGGTCATTTCGTTCATGCACCATTCCTTGACATTGCCCGCCATGTTGTAGCAGCCATAGGGACTGATGCCGAATTCAAAACTATTTACCTGCGCGGATCCTGAACCGTTAAAATTAGCCCTTAGCTCACCCGTCTGACCCGGGGCGACAAATCCCCACGGCATAACCACACCGTCAGAGTGGCTATAAGCACCGGCTCTGGCCGCTTTCTCCCACTCAAAAATAGTCGGCAGTCGCTTGCCGGAAAATTCGGCGTAGGCTGTGGCTTCGTACCAGGTAATATCTGTCACCGGGTAATCGTCCTGGCTTTCCGGATATTCTTGATTGACCCAGGTCCGGGGACCGGGGAGTCCGGTGCGGTCGGTGAATGACTGTTTCGCCTCGTTCCAGGTCAGTGACCGACCATCTTTAACAAACGGGTACTTCCAGAAAGACGGGTTCGTATATCCGCCACCCAGAATGAACTCCCTAAACTTCCGATTGCTCACTTCGTACTTGTCGATAGAATACGGCTTCAGATAAACCTCAAGCGTTGTTGGAGCGCCGTTTCCGACCAGCTTATAGGCCCCGCCTGGAACCTGCACCATATCCTGCCGGGATTTGTCCACCGGTTGCAATTGCACCTTCACATAGACATCCGGGACCGGAGATGCGGTGTTTTCCGCGCGAATGAGTTCGTTAGAGGCAATCCGTTCGGCGGGAACATATCTTTCTTTCTCAATTCGGAGGAGATAGTCGTTGCGGGCAACGCGTAAATTCCGAATCGGGGTCGTGCCGATAAATCCTTCCGACGACTTCCGGCCCTCAGAGTTTTGCGTGAACGGCCTGAGATAGACGGAGGCGCCCTCCGGTTTCGAAAAGACCGTTAGATTGTTTGAAATGATCGGTAGCAGCGCTTGTAGTGTGGAATCGTTCGCCAGCGCCTTTCCGCCTTTAAGTGCCAGTTCATATGCCCGGACGTATTTTCCGGCTTCGGCCGCCTGTGAAATCTCAGGTAGCAAGACCGCGACGTTCTGTTGCGTACGCCAACCCCGCAGAGAAACCCAATAGAGTATTGACGGAATAGCCAGGATCAGAAACAATATAGCGAGAACCTGTGGCTTTTTCAGCAATTGTAGTAGAGATATCGCACCCGCCCCTCTGGAAGGACATAATTTTTCCAGTGATTGCAGTAGATTAGTCGCGGAAACCATGCGCTGCTCAGGATCTTTGGCGAGAGAGCGGAGAACGATTTCTTCTAATTGCTCCGGCAGATCCCTTCGCAGCATTGTTGGCGGCTTCGGGTCCTCGTTCAGAATGGAGTAGATCACTGCCTGCTCATAATCGCCTTTGAACGGCAGCTCGCCGGTGAGCATTTCGTACAAAACCACCCCGAAGGCCCAGAGGTCGGTGCGGGAATCGACTTCCTCACCCCGTGCTTGTTCCGGCGACATGTAGGCGGCCGTTCCCAGCGTCGTACCGACTTTGGTGAATTGTGCACCGCCGCGCATTTTAGCGAGACCGAAGTCCATGATCTTGACCTGACCCTCATCAGTGATCATGATGTTGCTGCTTTTGATATCTCTGTGGGTGATGCCTTTCTTGTGGGCGGCTTGCAGGCCGGCGGCAATCTGAGTGGCGTAGTTGATGATATTCGCGAGAGAAAGGAATTCCCCCTGACCCCCATTTGCGAAAGGCTGGGACTGATTCTCTTCCCCCTTTTCTAAAGGGGGACCGAGGGGGATTTCATGGATGATCTCCCGCAATTCCCGGCCTTCGATGTATTCCATGACGATGAACAACTCGTCATCGTACTCTTCAATAGCGTGAATCGTGGCAATATTGGCGTGGTTCAGCGCCGCGGCTGCTTTGGCCTCTATGTTGAAGCGCTCCCGTTCCTCAGCGTTGGCTGCGATGTGTTTCGGCAAGAATTTGATGGCGACTGTGCGCTCCAGTTTCGTGTCCTCTGCTTTGTAGACGATGCCCATGCCACCTTCGCCCAACTTTTCCACAATTTTATAATGCAAGACTGTCTTACCAATCATTGACGACTCCTCCAACAAAGCCGGACCAAGTTATTGTATTTTTTAATTAAGTATGGCATTCCACCTTCGCCGATCTTTTCAGTGGTTTTGTCAGGCAGAGGCTTGATTCGGCCGGTTTTTGGTCCGGCCCCTGACGGGGTGTTACCGTGATAGTATAGGTTGGTTTTGTCTATCATTTTGATTCTTCGTTGCCAGCACTCAGTTTTTTCACTTGCTTGAATTCTTTAATTCTACGGAGACCCATCAGTGTCCTATGGCGTTCTTTGTGTCATTTCGTTCCCGAACATTTTTTTAACCTGAGCAGCAAAACGGGGGTCGGAACGCACGCTGTCAAACGCCGGCTGGACGTTCAACCACACCAAAGCTGTACGCTCTTCAACTGCTTTCTCGATCAATTCCAGGCATGCCTCCTTGTCTCCGAGTAACGCAAAAATGACGGCCCGATTGTACGCGTTAGCCAGAAGGGCGTCGTTTGATTTTGTCAACTGGCGGAGCGCAGCGTCATGTCCTGCACGCTCATAAGACTGTTTGAGAGAGTCAACCAATGCTACATTGCCAGCGGCGCGAAGATACCTTTCAGCCATCGCCACGGAGTCATCGGGTTGGTTGAGGTGGAAATGTGCCTGGACAAGATACCAAAGTGCACTTAGCGATCTCGGGTTGAGCTCGAGGCTGGTGTGATAGAATCGAACAGCATCCCGGTAATTTCTGGCCATGAGGTACATCGTTCCCAACCCACGGTTCATCACGGGGGAGAGTGGCTCCAGCTTCAGGGCGGCCTTTGCCTCTTTGATCGCTTCATCGTGACGTCCCAACCCGCTCAAGAGATAGCCATAGAGATGATGCGCTTCTGCGTAATTCGGATTGAGCTCGATCGCTCGGCGGTATTCTCTTTCCGCACCCGAAAAATCCCAATCGTAGCCCATCAGCATCCTGCCCAGCGATGTATGTGCTTCAGCAATCTCATCGTCGATTTGAACGGCCCGTTCTGCCGCCATTTTCGCTTCTCGCAAAGCTTCCCGTTGGTCCATGAAGCCGTAGACGCCAAGCAGAAATCGGACATCGGCGATACCGGAATAGGCAAGCGCATAACCTGGGTCCAGGTCAACTGTCGTGCGATAGTAATCCAGCGCCTTACGAAGATTCTCTTCGCCCCGCTTTTGCTCAAAATACCGCCCTTTCAGATAGGCCTGGTAAGCTTCTGAATTTACCGTGAAGCTTTTTTTAAGTTTTTGCTGTTCCTCGCCGGATAATTCGGCGCGCAGGTTGGTCAGGATGTCATTGGTGATCTCTTCCTGAATCGTGAGCAGGTCGGTGAGCTTCCGGCTGTATGTGTGGCCCCAGATGGTAGTGTTGTCTTCAGCATCGACGAGTTCGACAACCACGGCGAGATTCTGGTTGCGAAGGAAAATTTTTCCGGTGAGCACCGCCTCGACATCGAGGTCGCGGGCCACTTTTCGGAGATCCGGCAGCGTTTCCCGGTATCGAGAGACTGAGCTCAGCGAGCGAATCTTGAGACCCGGCAATTGCGATAACCGGAAGATGACCGTCTCGGGAATGCCGTCGGCGATATACCCGACCTCGCCTTCCGTGTTCTCGTTTGAAAACGGTAAGATGGCCAGCGTGTGAATGGCGCCGGTTCGGTTCCTGAGCAGAAGCATCCCTGCGATCACGACCAACGCTATCAGTAGAAGCCCTGCGACTGCATATCTCAATTTGGCGAAAGAAATCTGTCCTCCAGGTTTGGTCGAGGAAGGTTCGCTGCCAGAGGTTTGTGACGTCTTGTCGATGGTCTGCAACGCCAGAGTCAGGTCCTCGGCCGTCTGAAAGCGGGCGTCAGGATCTTTTGCCAGGGTTTTCGTAACGACGTGCTGCAACGTTTCCGGCACGTCGTCGCGCAACTCGCCAACATGCATCGGTTCTTCGTTCAAAATCGAATAAATCACCGCCTGCTCGTAATCGCCTTTGAAGGGGAGTTGGCCGGTCAGCATTTCGTACAAGACGACGCCAAATGACCAAATGTCGCTGCGCTGGTCAACCTCCTCGCCGCGCGCCTGCTCG
>CAZTNL010000108.1:5461-8000 GCA_964614885.1 uncultured Calditrichaceae bacterium
GCCAAATGACCAAATGTCGCTGCGCTGGTCAACCTCCTCGCCGCGCGCCTGCTCGGGCGACATGTAGGCGGCCGTGCCGAGCGTCGTGCCCACCTGCGTCACCAGCGCGCCGCCGCGCACCTTGGCCAGCCCGAAGTCCATGATTTTAACCTGACCCTCTTTGGTGATCATGATATTCGCGCTTTTGATATCGCGGTGGACGATGCCTTTGGCGTGCGCGGCCTGCAGCCCTTGGGCGATTTGGGTAGCGATGTCCACAACCTTGCGAAGGTTTGAAACCTTCCCAAGGTTATCCCGAAAGATTTCGCGCAATTCCTGGCCCTCGATGTATTCCATGACGATGAACATCTCTTCATCGACTTCTTCGATGGCATGAATGGTGGAGATGTTAGGGTGGTTCAATGCCGCGGCTGCTTGAGCCTCGATTTTGAAGCGCGCGCGTTCCTCTTCGCTGGCGGCTATCTGGTACGGCAGGAATTTGATGGCGACCTCGCGCTTGAGTTTGGTGTCGTGGGCTTTGTAGACGATACCCATGCCGCCTTCGCCTAGCTTTTCGAGGATTTTGTAATGAAGTATGGTTTTACCAATCATTAAACTTTGTTCCCACTTGTTAGGATTTTCACTTTCGCTCTTCCAGCATCCCTACCCAATCACGCAGAATGGTTAACTGTGAAAAATCCCCGAGTTCATAGTCCTGCCGCAGCAGAAAACGCTCACCATTTGGATAGACATCATAGGGTGCGTAATCGCTCGCGAACGGATTCGCAGTAATGGGCTCACCCGGAATTAGTTCGGAGCGTGACACAGAAGGCTTTCCGTCGAATCCAACCTGCACCGACACCAGACGACCGTCACCGTTGAGGTAGAACAGCTCTTTGCCATCAGCGCGCCAACGTGGCCAGGCGCCACCGCCAACAGAGACACGAATCGAGGCTCCGGTGCCAGGAAATGGCCGGAGGTACACATCGCTGTTACCGCCGCTTTCATCTGACGTGTAAGCGAACCACTGACCATTTGGGGCGAATTGTGCGCTAAACACATCATAATTTGCATTAATTACCTGGGAAGCCGTCCCTTTTTTCACATCGCAAGCCCAGAGCTCTCGATGCGCTCTGGTTTCATTGGGGAGCAGTACAAAGAGGATGGAGCGTCCCTCCGGTGACCAGTCAGGAAGCTCAATACTGCCTACATCTGATTGAAAGATAACCTCCTCTTTGGCCGTGCCTGCGACCTGGACTGTACGCAATTGCCCGGAGGCTCTGGAAGCGGAGTAAACGATACGGGAATTGTCTGGCGACCAGGCAAAATTATTGGGGAAAATCACTGCCGTGGGAATTCTCTTGCTAATTCTGCGTGCTGAGTCGTACACCCAAAGATGCTTGCCGGCAAGGGCCACGCTCGTTCCGTCAGGAGACACCCGGTAAACCCACGTACTCTCTCTATGCGCGAGGGTGTCGAGGGGCACCCCATTGCGGCCACGCCAAAAGGATTCATCACCGATTCGCGACTCCCCGGCAAACACGATGGTTCGCTCGGTTACGGACATTGTGCCGTTTCCACCCGGGGTTGTCATACCGGAAAACACCGGCAGCGGCTGGCCGTGCAACACCCCTTCCTGGGGATTAAATCGTTGGGCAAATACGGATACGCCTTCGAGGTCGGTTCCGAGGCGAAAGACCAGGAAACCGGATTCCACATACGCGGGGTCATCTCCTTGCCGAATCCGCTTAATCTGTCCCGTCTCCAAATCACCTGTGTAGATGTGAGTGATATTGTCTTCGGGGCCAAGATTCCTACTCGAAAATAGAAAGTGTCGGCCATCCGGCAGGAAAACCGGGCGGCGGTAATTATGTTTAAGTTGCGTGACCTGAGCCGGCGTGCCTCCAGCCGCAGGAATCTGAAATAGGTGGCCACTGGCGGGATTGTAAAGAATGAAGCCCTGAGCGTTCCACGTGCCACCGCGAGGGCGCGGTGCGGAAGCCAAGGAGATCGACGGCCCACCGTTCGCCGGCAAGACGCGGAGCTCTTCTTTGGCGAAATATCCAAGCATTGAACCATCTGGCGACCAGAATGGACGTTGCGCCCCCTCCGTTCCCGGGAGCGCTCTCGTACTTCCGTCAACGAGATCGCGAATCCAGAGTCTGGACCCATCGAAGCTCATCGACGTCACATACGCCAACTGCGTTTCGTCCGGCGACAAGGCCAAATGCCGTCGCGCTACGGGCCCGGCGTCCTCCTCGAAGACCAGCGAACTTGTCAAAGGAAGCGCAGGTTCTTCGGTAGGTTTTAAGAGTACCGAGAAGAACCACCCAACCGCCAGTCCCGTCAAAATCGCCAGGGGTAAGAAAATCTTCAACTGCCGCTTACTTTTTAAATGGCCTTCGGTGACTATCGGCTTCGTGGTAATTCTTGATTTACTCAGGGAATCGGTGTCGAGCGCCTTCAAATCCGCCGGCAGCTCATCCACGTGCTGGTAGCGGGTACGGGGGTCTTTGGCCAGCGCTTTGGCGATGATACTGTCTAACGCAATGGGCACGCC
>CAZTNL010000109.1:0-7945 GCA_964614885.1 uncultured Calditrichaceae bacterium
ATTATGTCTGTAGATTTATCAATTGGTACATCATATAAATAATATACAGCAGAAGACGGAATAAAAGATTTCAGAATGATACTAGAGAACAGACGTGTGCACTACCGATCTGCGCACGCACGACAAGACACAACGAAGTGACCACAACAATATATAATTTTCGTATCATTCGAAGAATCATTTCAGTTTAGATTCCAGCGCAGGCCGGTGGAGATGTTCACCCAGTCAGACAAAGGTGATGCGCCCACCACTAAATCGCCATGCCCTAGAAGTACGGCACAACGCGCTTGCAAGAAAAACACGGTCGTTGGCCAGGGGGCAAACCTCAACCCCATCGCCCCGAAAACGCCCGGTTTCTTCAGGCTGCGACGGGCACTGACTTCCGGTAGAGAATCCTCTCCCCGCATCGGTCCATCCGATATCTCCGACTTGCTCGCCTGAAGGAAATGCGTACCTGCGCCCAGTCCCACATAGGGAGCAAACAGGTCGCCGACTTCCTGCAGGTGATAGGTTACGGCTAGGTGTGAAGACCACTCGCGTTCCTGAGGCGACCCCTGAATGCAGGTTCCGCCAATTTCCAAGTATGTCCCGGCCTGGCTTAAATGCGGTAGCCGATCGCCCTGAACTTCAGGAGCCACGTGAAAGCCGGGCCCCTCGGCCAGAAAAGAGCGCAGGGCATACGATGTTGTCACTCCAGACCAGAAGAGAACTGCCGGAACCAAGTTTCCGCTGCGTGCCAATCGCGCCTGCGAATGGGGCTGGGCCGTGGGTTGCCCGGATAGGGTGCTACACAATGCGCAGACTGCAAACAATCTAACCAACCAGGGAAACTTCATAAAGCAATTTCCTTCCATAACGGGATGAGGCAGGTGCCAACCTACTTTACAACAGCAATTTTGATGATGGCGACATCATTGTCTTTCTGACTTCTGGCTTCGACCCGAGCAAGATAGACCCCGCTCGATATGTTCCTAAGTGGCCACGAAACTTCGTTTTCTGTTTGCCCGAACCCGGGCCCGACAAGCTCATCGACAAAGGCGCCAGAGAGATCATAAATCTTTACTCTAACGTTGGCCTGCTCTCTCAGAGAATACCTGATCGTCGTTTGCTCGCCGACTGTTGGGTTTGGATAGTTATAAACAGAACCCCGCGGCAACAGTCTGCCGCTCCCGGCTGAAACTGTATTTTGCTGGACATTGGCGCCGGCGTGATTCTCCCCACCAAGAAAACCTGGCCAGGAAACTGCATTTGGGTCATAAGAACTGCTGAGGTCAAACGCGATCACAGACCCGTCCGCCAGTACCGAAACCACCTCAGAATCTCCGTCGCCATCGAGGTCCGCGATAAAAGGTGTTGTTCCTGAGGCATCCCCGGTCGCCAGTGGAAACCCCGCTACCGACCGCCCTTCGGCGTCGATCGCAGCCAGCGAGTTACTTGTCGTGCCGACGACGATTTCGGCACGGCCATCGCCGGTCAAGTCGGTCAGCACGGGAGATACGGAACGAACGTGGGTAGCGCTTGTGTCGGCTCGACGGCCGATTTCCACCGGAAAATTGTCCGCCAGGAAGCCTGCATGATTCAGAGCGACCAGTCTCCCGTCGGCGCTCAGAAAGACCATTTCCAGAAAAGGATCCTCATCGATGTTGCCAACCGCAATCTGCGATCCGACCGCCATATCAAGAGAACGCGGAAAACCGTTCTTCAGATCTCCGGCCTCATCGACGAGCAGGAGCGTTCCCTCATCGGTCAGCACGCCAACTTCAGGCATGCCGTCCTGGTCAAAATCGGCGACAACCGGAGCGGTGCTCAGGATTCCGATCTCATCCATCTGCCAGAGCAATTGGCCGGAATCGGAGACCAGCCCGACGCCCGAGCTGCTGCTGAAAACGATTTTGCGGTCCTGCAGCAGAGCCAAACCCTGAATGGCCGCGCCGACGTTCTGCAGGGTGCTCCCGGCGCCTGAACTCGAGACTTCAATGATGGCACCAGCGTCGGTTCCGACAACGACGTTGAAATCGGTGGCGCCGCCGACCACAAGTGGCGGCGTGCGAATGCCCTCACCTGAGAAGCTGAAGGCGACATCTGCAAGACCATCGCCGTTTCCGTCCACGGGCGCAAACCCGGACACGCCTGTACTCGAAGCGACGACCACAACTGCCGAACCGCCGGCCCGCGCGACCGCGGGAGCAAACGCTTCGCCCTGCACATTGGCAAACATGGCAGCCGGCACCGGGCCCGGAAGCAGCGCACTGCCATCCGCTCGCCATGCAAAAACATTACCGCTTGACCTGTCGGCGACCACGATTTCCCGGCCGGCAGCGCCGTTGATATCTGCAACGACCGGAGATGTTAAACGGGCATCACCCGAACGCACGATTTGCGGGAAGCCTGTCTGAACGATGGCGTTGGAAACTGAAAATGTCATCAGTGAATCCGGGTCACTGAAATCGGTAACAAAAATTTGTGTGTTGGCGCCGGAGTTGGACCGGCTTCCGGGCGTCGTGGTCGGAGTAAACTCTACGACCTCGCTGCTGTTTACCAGTTTATTGATGTCGTTGGTCTTCCAGAACATATCCTCGATGACACCGTTCTCCGCTCCGGCGCCGGCGCTGAGGAAGCCGTAAAGCTGGCCGATGTCCTGGGCGCCGTCTGCCTCCTCCAAATCGACGCCGCGTCTTTCCGGATCTGCGTTGACGCGATTGTCGGCGATGTTGGCGGCAATAACGGCCTCATCGACGTGCCAGATGAGAATGCCAGAGCCTGGCAGACCAAAATCGTATTCGTCCATTTGCGTAATGACCGGCAACGGTTCTGTTCCGGAACCTTCCCGTAAGACCCTCTGCCCGTTGTTGTCCCAATGAAATTCCACTCGTCTGCCGTCTGCGTCGCGGCCGACGGCAATCCCATCGCCATCAATGTCCCGGTTTCGATTTTCGATAAGAAAATATTCATGTGAATTGATGGGCAGCTTATAGATCTTGCTGTCGTTGGCTGCTTGCGGCGCTGCTACCACCAAATCTGAGCCACTCGCTACCTGGATAGGAGTTTCCCAACCGAGAAAAACCTTTTCCCACGCACTGGGCTCGGCCGGCAGCAGACCAAAGAAATTACCGGACCCCTGATCCATCAAGCCGAAGACGCCGATGCCGGAACGTCCGGTGTCGGGATTGAACAGGAGGGGCAACCCCAATTGGCTGCCGAACATGATTGCGCCGGTTCCGAGGAGTCCAATCTCGAAACCTTCCTGCGACTCCGTTTCCGGCAGAACGATGCCATCCGTGATATGGAAAGCGCCGGCATTCACCGCCACTCCCGGGAAGGCAGGCTCCCCGTTTCCCAGCTGCTGGCGAAGTGTGCTTGCATCGAGAAACACAGACGGCATATCCTGCGGGGTCGGGTCGAAATCAAAGGAAAAATCACTACCAACTCCGGCGTGAAAAACGACAAAAACATCGAAGGCAGAAAAATCGATTTCACCGGCCGCATCGGCAACCTGAAAGGCCTCCTGAAAAAATTCAGCGAGTCGTTGGTCGAGGAGTGCCTCGTCACCAGCGGGCACGTAGAAGCTCAGCGGCTGCGAAACCGTGTAGCTTCCCAGGGGTGACTTCGGGAAGACTTCGGTCTCGAGCAGCAGTTTGCCACGCGAAACGGTCTCGAAATAATTCTTGATCGCGGTCAGCTGACTCTGAAAGTAGCGAAGATCGTGCGGAGGTGCATCGACGATCCGTGAGGTGTCGGCGACGGTTTCAAACTTGCCGTTGCCATTGGTCAAGACGTTGTCCTGTTCCTGAAAATCAACTCTGATCGCGAGGACTCGCAGGGTCCGGGTCGCGACCCCGGAAGCATCACTGCTGCCGGCGGTGAATCCCTTCAGGGCAAGCAGATTTCTGTCAGAGGAACGGGGAGCGTGATAGCGGGCGTGTGGCACCGCAGCCTCGAGGCCAGACGTAAACGGCCACAAACAACTTGACAGGAAAATCAAGAAGCTAAGGATTCGCATTGAGTGTCCAATCGAAACAAAAGATGGGGGGTGTTATTTAAAGCCCCTGATTTTGCGGGCGAGTACCGGAAGGTTTCCGCCGATGAACTGCCCGCCCACGCACCGTAGTCCAAGTCTGCAAAGACGCATTTTGCCGCCCGCACAGGCGAGCGGCAAAATGCTCACGGGTTCGTCAACGCATCAGTTACCGATGGTCAACGAGAATCTCATTGTATCGGATAGCGGGTTGCTGTCGCCGGCCGAGATATAGCCAAAGTCGAACTGGTAGATCGAGTACTTCAGACCAGCGCCAAGCGTGAGGTACTGCACGCTGCCGTCGGGATCATCGTAGTAGCCCGCCCGCAGGGCGATGAGATTTGCGTACCAGTATTCGGCGCCGAAATTAAAAATGTAATTCTTGTTCTTCCAGGAGGTGCCAAACGCCTTGATAACCGAATCGACCGAGCCGTCTCTGTGCCGGTTGACGAGGAGCTTGTTCATGTCTGCGACAAACGTAAGCTTATTGTATGGCTGATCGACGGCGATGTAAGCAAAGCCTGCCTTGAAGTTCGTGGGCAGCGGATCCGCCTGCGCGTTATCGATGTAGGTGATCTTCGAACCGATATTTGCGATGTTCAGGCCGAAGTTCAGCCGGTTGATCAACAGGTTTTTCTTCAGAAACCCTACATCGATGGCAAAAGCGCTCGCCTTGCCATCGCCGCGTTCGGCGCCGGCCCCCACCTCAGACAGGTTGCTTCGAATGTATTTGATCGTCAAACCGACACCGGTATTTTCGGACAGGAGCGTTGCGTAGGATAGATTCAGCGCGTATTCGTTGCTGTTGAATGTGCCCAAAGCATCCGGGCCGGTTTCGTCGGTTATGATTTGCTGGCCATAGTTCGCATACGTCACGTTGAAGCCCAGAGTGCCCAGGCCCTCAAATGACTCGCGATACGCACCAAACAGGTAGTATAAGTCTTGTAAATTAAACTGCGGCAACAACGGCTGGTACATGCTGGTGAATTGCTTGCCCTGCTGGAAAGCGAGACCTGCCGGGTTCCAGTAAACCGCCGAAACATCATCGGCAAGGCCAACAAAGGCCTCCCCCATGCCTCCGACCCGGGCGTGGGGCGAAATGAGCAGGAACAACACCGCCGCCTCGCTGACCGCAAAAGCGCTTGGCGCGGCGAACGTCAGCCCGAGCAAGAGTGTGAGAAGGCCTGTGAACTTTTTCATGGTGACACCTCCAGGAACATTGTGAATCCTTAAACTATATAGAAACAAAAAACCGAATGTCCAGGTTTTGATTCTACGCCTGAGTAGAACAACCTTTAAACACTCGGCTCACCACCAAACATCATCCGTTTAAAGGCTTCGGGTCCTGCGCCATGCAACACAATTCGCGCAATATGCAACCCGGGCTCACTTGTAAGAATCAAGAACCAAAAACCTTTAACGAACTTGTATAGGCGCACCCTCGAAAATTATTGATTGTGTAATATACAGACTCGGCTCAACTAAGTCAAGCAAATTTTGCATACCGCAATCGACAGTCAGAAGCACATTTGTAAGCAAAACTCACGCCAGAAACGCTGTTTGGTAGCAACCCATTTCTTAACAGCGGGTTGCGCCCGGTTTCGTTCAGCGATTTGCTGCCTCAGAGGCGTTGCCAGTCGTCAAAAGCGTATCAGGTTGCGACAGGAACGTTCTCTACTCAATCTGTGAACGGTAATCGGCAGCCGAGAGAAGTTTCTCAAGTTCGGACTTGTCCGATATTTTGACTTTGATAAGCCAACCTTCTCCGTATGGATCTTCGTTTATCAACTCGGGCTTATCCTCCAACTGAGCATTAACCTCCACGACCTCGCCGCTCAGGGGCGCAAACAGCTCCGACACCGCCTTGACCGCTTCGATCGTGCCGAAGGGCTGAAGCTGTTCGGTCTGGTCGCCCACTTCAGGAAATTCGACGAACACAATATCGCCGAGTTCGCCCTGCGCATAGTCGGTGATGCCGACACTGGCAATGTCGCCGTCCATGGCAACCCATTCGTGCTCTGATGTGTAGTACAATGATTCCGGAATATCCATTCTATGTCTCCTTGCTTTCACTAGGCAGCATTGGCGTAAATCGATGTTTGCAGATTCTCAACATATTTCGTGTCAAAATCACCGCTGATGAATGCCGGGTCCTCCATGACCATCTGGTGAAACGGGATGGTTGTCGCAACCCCCTCGATAACAAATTCCTCGAGGCACCGGCTCATTCGCGTGATCGCCTCTTCGCGGTTTCGGCCGTGGCTGATGACTTTGGCGATGAGCGAATCGTAAAATGGCGGTATGATGTACTCGGCGTAGGCGTGTGTATCGACGCGCACGCCCGGACCGCCCGGCACATGAAAACTGGTTATTTTCCCGGGCGAAGGCCTGAACCCCTTAGCCGGGTCTTCGGCGTTGATCCGGCACTCGATGGCATGCCCGCGCATCTTGTAGTTCTTATTCCAATGGAATTCCACGCCAGCGGCGATTTCGATCTGCTTCTTGATCAGGTCGGTTCCGAACACCATCTCCGTAACCGGATGCTCAACCTGTATCCGCGTGTTCATCTCCATGAAATAGAATTCGCCATTGTCATACAGGAACTCGATGGTGCCGGCGCTTTCGTAATTGACGGCCTCGGCCGCCTTGGTAGCGGCGCGGGTCATTTTCTCCCGCAGCTTCGGCGTAATCACAGGCGACGGAGACTCCTCGATCAATTTCTGGTGTTTGCGCTGAATCGAACACTCACGTTCGCCCAGCGCGACCACGTTTCCGTAGGCATCCCCCAGGAGCTGCACTTCGATGTGGCGTGGGTTCTCGAAATACTTTTCCAGATACACGGCAGGGTCGCCAAATCCGGTCTCAGCCTCGGTTCTGGCCTGGTCAAACGCATTCTCAAGATCCTCAGGTGCCCGTACGATCCGCATTCCCCGTCCGCCGCCGCCGGCAGATGCCTTGATGATGACCGGGTAGCCAAACTGCTCGGCTATCTTGCGCGCATCCTGCACATCGCGCAAGACGCCTTCGCTGCCAGGAATAACCGGGACGCCCGCAGACCTCATCGTCGCCTTGGCGAACGCCTTGTTCCCCATCTCGTTGATCATCTTCGGGGTCGGGCCGATGAATTTGATGTTGCAGGAAGCGCAAATCTCGGCAAAGTTAGCGTTTTCGGCCAGGAAACCGTAACCCGGGTGAATCGCCTCCGAATTGGTCACCTCCGCCGCGCTGATGATACGTGGAATTTGCAGGTAGCTTTGGGCACTCGGCCCCGGACCGATGCACACGACTTCGTCGGCGAAGCGCACGTGCAGGGAATCGGCGTCTGCCTCTGAATAAACCGCGACGGTCGCAATATCGAGCTCTTTACACGCTCTGATGATTCGCAGCGCAATCTCGCCGCGATTGGCTATCAAAACCTTCTTGAACACAGATTCCCCGGGATTTCAGTAAAATTATGCAGGTTCAATCGTGAAGAGGGGTTGATTATACTCTACGGGTTGACCGTTTTCGACCAGGACTTCGAGGATTTTGCCATCATACTCGGATTCGATTTCATTCATGAGTTTCATGGCTTCGATAATGCAAAGAACCTGCCCCTTCTTGACGCGCTTTCCAGACTCGACATACGGGTCGGCGTCTGGAGCCGGCGCCCGGTAAAAGGTCCCAACCATCGGCGACTTGATTTCAAGGCCGGTGTGCGTCACCGCTGGTTTGGCCTCGACTGCCGCTTCTTTTGTATCGTTGCTGGCATTAGCCTGCGCGGCCAGGGGAGCCGGCGGCTGGGCGTGAAACGTCGGCGGCGCCGAATTGTTCATCGCCGTCTGCGCTTGAGCCGTCTTCGATATTTTGATGGTTCTGCCCCACCGGGTGATCTCCAACTCACCGATGTTGCTTTCTTCGACTATCTTTACAAGCCGTCTGATTTCGTCT
>CAZTNL010000110.1:0-7896 GCA_964614885.1 uncultured Calditrichaceae bacterium
AAAGCCTCTGGTCTCGACGTTGGCGATGTTTTCACTTATCGCCGTCTGCCGGGCAGAGTACGCGTCCAGCGTCTTGCGCAGAAGCGGTGCCAGCGTTTTTTGCAACGGATTGAAATTCATGCTTCTTTCCCCTGGTTTTTCGCGTCTCTTTGGGCAATCGGCATGCCAAAGCCGGAGGCCGCAAACTGGCGCGTTCTATTGGTCTGGTAAGATAATGTAAAATAATAGGTTAATTTGATTCTGTCATCCGTGGGTCTCGGTGAGCGAGAGGCGCCTGCCTGAGGTCGAACCGGGAAAAACTCCCGGGGCCTTGATACTTTTTACGGCTGTGAAATAGTGGGAGTGTTTGGGGTGTGGGCGCACCCGCAAGGATGGTGACGCCCATTTCGTTGGTGGCCTGGTTCGAGAATGGAGCAATGATCTGGCGGCGGCTGTTCAGGCTCCGGCCCAGCCTTGACTATCGAGTGGGCTCTTCGATGCCGTACTGCAGGATTTTGCTGCGCAGCGTCTTCAGGGTGACGCCGAGGATTTCCGCGGTTCTGGTCTTGTGGTAGTTGTGTCTCTTGAGGGTATTCTCGATGAGGATTTTTTCCATGTCATCGATAGACATGTCCTGGCGCAGAATGCTGTCTTCATCGGATTCGGCAGCAACTTGGGCAGAGGGCAGGTGCCTGGCGATGTGTTCGCTGCCGATGAGTTCGTCGCGCCGGCAGCTCAGAACGCTGCGCTGGATGAAGTTTTCCAGTTCTCTGACATTGCCGGGCCATTCGTAGGCACACAGCCGTTCATAAACTTCGTCGGCAATGCCCGCCACCTTTTTGCGGTATTTCTTGGCATATTTTTTTACGAAATGTTCGCACAACAGCGGAATATCGTCCTTGCGTTCGCGCAGAGGCGGAATCAACACCGAGAGCACATCCAGCCGGAAGTAGAGGTCCTGGCGAAAGCGGCCCTCTTCGATGGCCTTCTGTACGTCACAGTTGGTTGTGGCGATGATGCGCACATCCGTCTTGATCGTCTGGTTGCTGCCGACGCGGTTGAACTCTCCTTCCTGCAGGACACGCAGAAGTTTTGCTTGCAAGTGCGTCGGCATTTCAGTGACTTCGTCCAGCAGCAACGTACCGTCGTGGGCTTCTTCGAAAACGCCTTTCAGCCGGCGGGTGGCGCCGGTAAATGCGCCCTTCTCGTGACCGAAAAGCTGGCTTTCAATCAGATTCTCCGGAATGGAAGCGCAATTGATCTTGATGAAGGGCTTGCTCCGGCGTTCGCTGTTATAATGGATGGCCGAGGCGACAAGCTCCTTGCCGGTGCCGTTTTCACTCTGAATAAAAACCGTGGCGTCGCTTTCAAAGGCGACTTCGAGCGAACGGAACATCTCCTTGATCTGTTCGTTCTGGCCGACGAAGCTGTCCAGCGAATATTTTTCGCGCAGAGCGCGTTTCAACGAGCGGTTTTCCTCTTCCAGGCTCTTGCTCTTGAAGTAGCGCTCGATACAGAACTTGATTTCATCGAGAGAGAACGGCTTGGTGATGTAGTCGTAAGCGCCTTTTTTCATTGCTTCGACCGCGTGATCGATGGTGCCGAACGCGGTGATCATGATGACTGCGGCCTCAGGCGTGATTTGCTTCACCTCTTCAAGGATGTCCATGCCGCTGATCTTTGGCATCCGCACATCGGTCAGAACCATGTCGTACGGCTCGTGCTTAATGTGTTGGACGGCAACCTTGCCGTCGTCAAACACGGAGACATCAAAATTCCATTTGTGCAGCGCTTCTGCCAGCGCCGAGCCGATGAGCGGCTCGTCGTCGACGATGAGTATCTTCTTTTTTTCTGACATAGATTAAGAGGTCGGCAATTCGACCGTTGCCACAACGCCTTGCGGCGGCCGGTTTGCCAGCCAAACCTTTCCACCATGTTTGTCAATGATCAGCCTTGCCGTCGGCAACCCCAGCCCCATTCCGTAGGTCTTGGTCGTGAAAAAAGGATAGAAGGGTTTTTCTGTATTGCCCCCTGCCAGGCCCGGCCCCTGATCCGAGATCGTGAGCGTCAGCCGGCCGGGTTGGCTGATGCCGATTTCCAGCTCTATTTTGCCGCCTTCTCCCATGATTTCGGCGGCGTTGTGCAGCAGATTCTGAATTGCCTGCAACATGAGCACCGGGTCCGTCCGCACGTAAATGTCGCCGGCCGGAATCGATGTGGCAAACTCGTAATCCCCGGCATCTTCGCCGAGTTCGGTCTTCACGGTTTCAATTGCCTGAAACAGCAGGTCGCGGAAGTTGCAGTCGATCGGTTTGAGGTTGATCGGCCGGCTGAAGATGATGAGATTTTCGACAACCTTATCGATGCGCCGGACGCCATCGAGGATGCCCTGAATCCCACGGGTGTCCGCGCCCGACTTGTTTTGCACCAGCAACTCGACCAGACTGGAGATCACGCTGAGCGGGTTTCTGATTTCGTGCGCCAGATTGCCTGCAAGCTCTTCGAGATACTCCCTCGGCACGATTTCGTTGTGCTCATATTCCTCAATTTTGCGGCTGATCTTGTCGTACGCCTTTTCGAGGTTGGAGACCGAGGAGTTGAAGGTTTCCAGACTTTTTTCGATGTCGGTCAAAGTTGCCACGTTCTCTTCCAGAAATTCTTCTTGAGCCTGGTGCAGCCGGGAGAGCGGAACTCGGTACCCTTGTGGTCTGTGCGGGTGGACTCCCTCGTGTCACTCGTGACGGCCCTTGCGTTTAACTATTATCGTCCGCGCTGCGGCACGCTTAACCGCCGAAAGGTCCGAAGGAGGCGTAGTCGGGTTAATTTTTGGCAACAAGGCCGGCGGGGAGTTGGTCGTCCGGCTTCAGCGGCTACCGGTCGCGGCGCCTTGTGTGCGCCTGGCAGCGGTCAGCCGTTCCAGGCGTCTGCGATAGGTGGAGGCCATCTTGTGGTCGGAGAGTTTCGAGGCAGCATCAACCAGCTTGCGCAGAAGTTTCTCCTGGATTTCGCAGATGATCCGGTAGAAGTATGCATCTTCCTGAGCGGGGAGCGGCTGTTCGTCCGGAACCACGAGTATGCGGTCGAAGCAATCGAGAATGCGACGTTGCAGCATTCTGTCGCGTGCGCAGGTTTGCAGCGGCTCATATAGATCGTTGAGCATATTCAGGGCATCGAGACGGGCGCCGGCATCGCCGGTGGTGAGGATCTGTTCGACCTGGCAGGCTACCCGCAACTTCTCGCAGGCGGCTTCGAGGCCGGAGACGATGGTCGGGCTGATCTCCTCCTGCTCGCTGAGACCACGCAGTTTTTCGGCATTCAGGAACGACTGGCACGCTCCCGGCTCGCCGCCCGGCCGCAAATGGACTCTTGCCCAACGCGAGACCAGCCTGCTGAACTGGGTCTCAACCAGCTTGAGCGGCATAAATTCCGAGGAGCGGTGTGCAATAATATAGTGGATACACGTTTGAACGGCCTCGCCGATGTCACTCGGGTGGGAGAGGCCCTTGAAGCGGTGCGCCCGAAAGGCCCAGACCTGGTTCAAGATTTCAGGAGCGCGCTCCTGCAGGTAGGTCCGGGTTTTTCGTCGGTACGCCTCGTCGAACTTGCTCTGCAGACGTTCGAGCTGGAAGCAGAGTGTTTCCGCCCACCCGCTGCTGCCGGCGTTGGCGGCCTCCATAGCGCTCTTGTCAATGTCTGCCACCAGGCGGTTGAATATCTTGTCTTGCAGGATTTCACGGTTTTCGCGCGCGGTCTCCAGGCCGGCGTGTTCGCCCGTGAGTCCGTTCTCTTCGTCCCCGCCATCAGGAGCTCCGGCCACCAGTGTGTTGAACCTGTCGAGCGCAGCCTCCAACTGGTTATCGCGCATGAGCCGTATCGCTTCCCGAAGTTCTCGGGTGACGGCTTGTCTCCGGTGCAGGCCTTTCGCGGTGCGCCGGTGTTTGATAACTTCCCGCACGCCTGCCCAAAAGCCGGGCAGCGTCAAGAGTGCGGCCAGCGGCCACCACGCAGGCCAGCTTCGGGACTCAACAGCCCGGTTGTTTGGCCGTCGTAGTTGATTCTCTTTGGCATCGGCCGTTTCTGGCCATCTGGGTTCGGCAGCGTGCGGGCGCAGGTCAAGCGCGGCATGTGTTCCATAAGCAGGTTGCACACCGGCGGGTTCGGGCTCGTCGCGGCCGGCTATTTCCGGCAGGCTCAGCACAGCGAGAAAGAGTGTCAAAGGAAGCAGCAATCGCGAGAAAGTCATCTGTCAGATCCGTATTCCCGATTTGGGGTCCGTTCGTTCCGGGATGAAACGGCATAGCAAAACAAAATGTAGCAAGTTTTCGCCGCAAGGACAAGCGGAAACTTCGGGCGATTGTGAAGAAACTGTAAATTCGGGCAGCAGCACTTGACTTCGGAAGATTCCACGGCGGGGTGTTGCCGATTTTTGCAATGAAGACGTCAAATTTGAACTTTTAAACTTGATCATGGTTATTATTTTTGTTTACTTAGCGTTTGCCACAAAACGATCGTGCCAATCCGGGGTACGCCATACGGAGTTTGAGATGTTAACAGCGCGTTTAAGAGCCATTTTTCTGTCAATTTCAATGTTTGCCCTGTTTTGTACTTTTGCTGCAGATGCTTCAATGGCGCAGACAGGGCGCCGCCGCGCGGTCAAGGTTGCGGCGATCTCTGTCGCCGGAAATGTTACCGCAGACGCAAATTTCGTCAAGCTAAACTCCGGTTTGTCTGCCGGACAGAAGATCTCAGGTGAAGATATTCAGCGGGCGATCAAGCAGCTTTGGGGTTTGAACTTGTTCTCAGACATTCAGATCGTCCTGGACCGGGAAGTGAACAACGCTGTTTATCTCACCATAAAGGTTGCTGAGTATCCTCGGCTGGCCCGGGTCGAGCTGGAAGGTAACAAGAAGATCAAGAAAAAGGACATCGAAAAGGAGCTCGATTTCTATAAAGGGCAAGTGATGAATCCGCACGAGGTCAAAAAGGCGGAGAACAAGATCAAGAAGCTCTACGAAGAGAAGGGATATTTGCTGGCCGAGGTGGAATCGAGTGTGCGCCCCGAGGGGAAGCAAAAACGGGAGGTGCTCCGGCTCAAGATAAAGGAAGGGAACAAGGTTGTCATCGAAGGAATTCACTTCCACGGCAACAAGAATTTCACCGACAAAAAGCTCAGAAAGCAGCTCAAGGACACTCAGGAAAACGGTTTTCTCTTTTTCGGCGGCGGCGACTTTGACGCCGAGAAATACAGCGAGGACCTGAAGAAACTCGTCGATTTTTACCGTAAAGAAGGGTTCCGCGACGCTGAGGTCGAGCGGGATTCGATTTACTACGGCCCGCTGAAAAAACAGATGTTTATCGATATCTGGGTCAACGAAGGCACCCGCTACTACTTCGGCGACATAACCTGGGAGGGCAACGAACTTTACTCGGCTGAACAGCTCGCCGAGTACCTGGATTTCAAAACGGGTGATGTCTACAACAAAGAGAAAATCCAAAAGGCGGTCTTCGAACGCATCGGCAATCTCTACTACGATGCCGGTTATATCTATGCCGGCGTGACCCCGCAGGAAACTCCCATCAGCAAAGACACGGTGAATGTACACTTTCGCGTTGTCGAAGGGAGCGCCGTCAAGGTGCGGAAGATTCTCATTTCGGGCAACACGAAGACCAAGGAAAAGGTTATCCGCCGCTCGCTTCGGATTCGTCCTGGGGACACCTTTAGCCGCGAGGCGCTGGTGCGTAGCCAGCGGGAAATTTTCGTGCTGAACTACTTTTCGGATGTGCGCCCGGACGTGCAGCCGGTTAGCGACGAAGAGGTGGATGTCACGCTTGAGGTCGAAGAGAAATCCACCGACACCGCGAACATGTCTGCCGGTTTCAGCGAACGCGACAAGTTGATCGGCAGCATCGGTGTCACCATGAACAACTTCCTCGGGAATGGGCAGACGCTCAGTTTCGACTGGAGTTTTGGCCGCGCGTTCAGAACGTTCCAGATCGGTTTTACCGAACCCTGGCTGCTCGACACCCCGACGCTTGTGGGCGTCAGCTTCTTCGATACCAAGCGCGACCGCCGGTTTATCGGCTATGATCAGAGGAGCCAGGGCGGCACCCTCCGCCTGGGACGCCGGCTGCGCTGGCCGGACAACTTCTTCCGGGCAGACTGGATTTATCGTTTCGACCGCACCGACCTTTCAAATTTTCTGCCGCAATTCCAGAACAGCGCGGCGGCTAGGCAGAATTGGCCGCTCACGACGAGCAGCATAACGCAAATCATCACCAGGAACAGCCTCGATCGGCCGGAATTCCCTTCCTCAGGTTCGCGCTTTTCATTTTCCACCGAGCTTGCCGGCGGGGCCTTCGGCGGGAATGTGAATTACTACAAGAATATTATCCAGGCCGATTGGTTTTCGCCCGCATTCTTCAACTTCGTACTGATGAACAGTGTTCAGGCAGGTTACATCGAAGGCTTCGGCGCTGACCGGGACAACGTGCCCTTTCTCGAACGCTTTTTCATGGGCGGCGAAGGGCTTTCACGATCGATCCCGCTACGCGGCTACGATGATCCGCTTTCCGGCGGGAACTTTGCCAGCACCACCCGTGATGGCGGCAAGGTGATGTTTAAATACACGACAGAGCTACGTGTGCCTATTTCCCCGAATCCGACGATTTTTGGCCTGATGTTCGCCGAAGCAGGAAATACCTGGGACACTCTGGAGTCGACTGATGTCTTCGATTTGCGGCGCTCAGTTGGATTCGGCATGCGTATTTTCATGCCAATGCTGGGCATCATCGGTTTCGACTACGCTTACGGCTTCGACAATGTTGATTTGATTACCGGCGAAAAGTTCGGCGACTGGAAGCCGCATTTCGTTTTCGGCCGCAGTTTCTAATTGATATTTGCTCATTTTTCTTTTTGAACCAGATTAAGGAGGTTAGAGTGAAATTTCTCAAGTTCGGTGCTCTGTGCATCTTTTTCGGTTTGTTGATTGGAGTTGTGCCGCAGCGCGCCTCGGCCCAGCAACTCAAGATCGGCTACATCAACTCCAATAAGATTCTGGAGAGCTACCAGGAGGCACTGGATGTCAAGAAACAACTGGCAGAACTGAACAGCCAGTGGGAGAAGGAGGCCAAGGATAAGCAAAAAGAAATAAAGGATTTGCAGGAGCAGATCGAATCCCAGAGTCTCCTGCTCAGCGAGGAGCG
Source organism: uncultured Calditrichaceae bacterium (assembly GCA_964614885.1). GTDB lineage: Bacteria > Zhuqueibacterota > Zhuqueibacteria > Oceanimicrobiales > Oceanimicrobiaceae > JAJDAG01. The sequence continues at coordinate 7,183 of CAZTNL010000110.1, forward strand.
CAAAGCCGAGAAGCAAAGGCAGATTCAGACCATGTACGCCGAGTACCAGAAATTTCTGCAGGACAAGTGGAACCCGCAAGGCGGCGAGGCCGTGCAGAAGGAAGTAGAGATGATTCAGCCCGTTTATGACAAGATCAATGTCGCCATCAAGAAGCTCGGCGAGGCCGAGGGCTATGATTATATCTTCGACGTGGTCGCAGGCAACATTCTCTACGCCTCGGACGATCAGCCGGATTTGACGAAGAAGATTCTGGAAGTGCTGAACAAAGAGCTCAGCGCCAAGCAAGCCGCCGCCAAGACGGCCGACACCAAGAAGTAACCGTTTCCGCGTCTGGCCCGTCGAAGTTTGGGCGCGACCCGATGTCGGGGTCTTTCACACACTCTTGACGCGCAATTAGGTGTTATTCGGATTTTTCTGGGTAGCACCTAATTTGTTTTGGAAGGAAAAATCGAATATGACTGCAACGGATTCGAAGCCGAATATCGTGCTCGACATCACCGGCATTCAGGGTTTGCTCCCGCACCGCTACCCGTTCCTGCTGGTGGACCGGATCGTGGAGTTGGAACCGATGAAGCGCGTGGTTGGCCTGAAGAACGTTACGATCAACGAGCCGTTTTTCAACGGGCACTTTCCCGGCCATCCGGTTATGCCGGGGGTTCTCATCGTGGAAGCGATGGCGCAGGCCGGCGGCATGATGGTGCTGGATGAGGAAA
>CAZTNL010000111.1:0-7797 GCA_964614885.1 uncultured Calditrichaceae bacterium
TAGAGAAGGATTTGGGGTTTTTACCGAAGCGTCATCTGCGGGATAGTCTGCCGGATTCTGGAATCTGAAGAGCCATTTTCGCGAACTTGTACCTAGCGCTGTATTTGGCAACCTCAAAAAGGCGTTTTATCTGAATGCAGGTCATAACCTCGCCCTCACAAGGGAACTTGGGGCCGTGATCAAGCTGTTGGCAGAACATGGCATTCAGGCAGCGTCGCTCAAAGGCCCTTGTCTCGCGGCAGTTGCCTATGGCTCTCTCTCGTTTCGCCAGTTCGGTGACCTGGATGTGCTCGTTTGCGAAAAAGACGCCCGGCGGGCAAAGCAACTGCTGCAGCAACGCGGATACGTGGACAAATTTGGGCTCTCGGAGAGTCAGGACCGCGTCTTTCAAAACACCAACCACACTTTTAATCTGTTTCGGGATGATGACGGAAGCATTGTCGAACTGCACTGGCGCCTGTTTCCAGACTATTTTAGTGTGAGCTATCCGGTGGACGAGCTTCTGGAGCGCAGCCCCAAAGTATCGCTCCTTGGAAGCGACGTGCCTACTCCGGGCATTGAGGACCTGCTCCTGATTTTGTGTATCCACGGCACCAAGCATGCCTGGGACCGGCTCTCGCTTGCGGTCGACGTTGCGCAACTGCTCAAATCGCATGGGCAACTTGATTGGGGCAGCGTTCGTCACATGGCCGAGCAGCGCGGGGCTACACGGATGTTGCTGTCAGGTGTGGCCCTGGGCAGGGAACTTTGGGAGGCGCCTCTCCCTGATACTATTTTGTGTGCGATAGATTCAGACCAGGATGTCCGTAAGGTCACGCTGCGGGCCCGGAGCCATCTTTTCTCGGGACACGACCTGCCTGAAGGTCCGTTTGCCCGTTTGCCATTTCATCTAGCGTGTCGCGAGCGCGTGCGGGACCGGTATCATTATCTGTCCAGGTTCCTGTTCAATCCTGCTCTTGACGACCTTGAGTTTTTCAGGCTGCCGCTTCGCCTTTCCTTTCTGTATCCACCGCTTCGGGTTTTCAGGCTGTTTGTGGTCGACCCGGTATTGGCCCTTATGCCCCCGGTATTAAAGAAAGCCGCCAAACGGTTCTTCCGACGGAGTAGCAGATAATGATGGACCTTCAGCATGCCGGAAGGAATGGCTTGAAATACTTACTTTTGGTCGTGGCTTTCTCCGCCTGCGCTGGCACACAGCCAGACACGCCGTACGATGCAGCCGAGCACTGGAGTTCTCATCCTGAAGTTGCGCTCGCGCTCTCCGAGGCCGTGGTCAACGGCATGCGCACAATGCTGCAGGATTTGTTGATCTCCCAGAAATGGTTCGATGACATGGACATCTCGGTCTATGAGGGCAGGGAGGAGGTGTTGCGTGTGCGCGTGAAGAGTGTGGCCCTGCAACCGGTGCCGCCATCCCGGCTGGTGGCGAAGTGGCAAATCCATTCCTCGAATGATCCTCATTTGGAGCATATCAAGAACATCGTCTTCAGTAACTTTCCTGCCGGCATTTCTGGGGGGGCCGATAAGGACGGACGGGATGGGACCGACCCGGACTTTCTGAGCGTTGAGATACCTCAGCAAACGGCCCGGCTCCACGTGACGGCCAAGAGTCTGTCGTCAGGGCGCGTGACGCTCGTTTACTGGCGAGATCTGTCGAAGAAGGAGAAGATTATCAGTCTGCCGATGGACTTGCAGCCCGTCAAGTCCGCCTACTCACAGAAGACGCTTTAGCGCATCCGCCCTCTCGATACATTCTTTACCGCTTGACAAAAATGACTTGATTTCGTCCTCTTTATTACGTATCATAGCAATTGCGTTTTTGTTGCTTGTGCGGAATTTTTCTTTTACTTCGGAGAACAATTTTACATGCTGAAGGCACAAAAAAGGCTCACGAAAAAGGCCATCAAAGAAGATAAGTTTGTGACGCTGTATTTTCAGGCGCAGGAATATGTCCGGCGCAACAGCAAACAGATCATTTATGCTGCAGTCGGCGCTGTTCTCGTTCTCGCCCTGTTTGGCATCGTGTCGCAAAAGCGTCTTAAGAGTGAACGTGAGGCCGTCGTGGAGTTGTCCAGAGCGCAACTAAAGTATTTCGCCGCTGACTACGCGGGCGCGATTCCGATGTTGACCGATCTTGTCAACGAATATGGTGGCACCAGGAGCGGGACCGAAGGAAAGTTCTATCTCGCGAATGCTTATTTTCAGCAGGGTAACTATGCGGAAGCCATCCGTTTTTTTAAAAAATACGCAGATGATGGAAACGATACGATCCTGAAGTCCTCGGCACTCGCAGGCGTGGCAGCCTGCCTCGAACAGCAGAAGGACTACAATGCAGCGGCTCAAAGTTATGAAGAGGCTGCAAGGAAATATTCTGAAATTTTTATGGCGCCCGAACAGATATACGATTCGGCGCGTTGCTATGCCATGGCCGGAGACAAGGAGCAGGCCCGCCGGCTCCTTAGCGAGATTCTCGATAAGTACGCCGATTCCGGGCTGAAGCCCAAGGCGGAGATGCTCCTCGCCGAGCTTGCCTCGTAGCAACGATGTGTTTCCTGCTTGCGAAAACTGCCGGACCTCGGCGGGGCTTCACTGCTTACCGGGGCGACCCATCCGGCAAGGCGACGCGTGCATGGCGCCTGGTGGCACAGGTTATTGTGCAAAATTCTCTTGCATAATCACCTCAAAAGTATTACCTTAAGGACGTAAAGTGGGTCAAATGGCCCACTTTTTTGTTGTTAGGGCATTCTATTTTGGTCGAACTGCTGAAACAAATCGAAAAGTTGGCGGCGCCGATTCTGGAAGCGGAAGCGGTGGAGCTTGTTGAATTGAAGATGGTGGGGAGCGCCGGTCGTCCGACCCTGAGGCTTTATATTGATTGTTCATCAGGCGTCACGTTGGACCAGTGCTGCCGGGTAAGCCGGGCGCTGTCCGAGCGGTTGGACCTCGAGGACCCGGTTGCGCATAGCTACCGGCTCGAAGTTTCGTCGCCCGGTGTGACGCGTCCGCTGAGCACAAAAAGTGACTTCGAGCGCAATCTGAACCGCCAGGTGGACGTGAGTGTTTCAATGGGGGAAAAGGAAGAGTTGATCAGCGGGACCATCGTGGGGATTTCTGATACTGAATTGCATTTACGGTGCAACCACGAAACTGTGGATGTACCGATATCCCGGATTGTGAACGTTAGGTTGCGGTTGCCCTGGTAAAGTTTCGAGCACAGGAGGTATAATTTCGAGATGAAGAGCGAAATCGTAGAGGCCTTTTCGCAAATTGCTAAGGAAAAGAACATCGAGCGTGAGTTGCTAGGGGAGATCCTGGAAAGCACGATCTTGTCCATTATCAAGAAGAAGTACGGTAAGGCTGATAATTTCGACATTTTTGTCAGCATGGACAAGGGTGAGATTGAAATCTACCAGAACAAAGTGATTGTCGAAGAAGTCGAGGATGAGGTCGAGCAAATCGATCTGGAAAGCGCCAGAAAGGTCGAGCCTGACCTGGAAGTCGGTGATGAGTTTATCGAGATAATCGACCCGAAGGGCTTTGGCCGCAGGTTGATCGTTTCGGCGAAGCAAAACCTGAACCAGCGGATCAAGGACGCGGAGCGGGAGATTCTCTATGCCGAATACAGCAAGCGCATCGGCGAAATTGTGATCGGCGACGTACGGCAAATCAACCGCAACGAAATCTACCTCAACATCGACAAGACCGAAGTGATATTGCCGAAAAGAGAGCAGATTCACACAGAACGCTATCGCAGAGGGGACAACGCGCGCGCCATCATTAAGTCGGTGGAGAATACGACGCGTGGACTGGAGATCATCGTTTCCCGCGCGGACCCGCAGATTCTGATACGTCTGTTTGAGCTGGAAGTGCCGGAAATCTATGATGGGATCATCGAGATTAAGAGCGTTGCCCGCGAACCCGGTGACCGGGCCAAGATTGCCGTGCTCTCAAACGACAAGCGAATAGACGCGCTTGGCGCTTGTGTGGGAATGAAGGGTATTCGCATACAGTCGATCAGTAAGGAATTGAACAACGAAAAGATAGACGTTATCAACTGGCACATGGATCCGGGAATCTATATTTCCCGCTCGCTTAGCCCGGCGAAAGTGTACAAGGTCATCGTCGACCAGCATAAGAAGAAAGCGATCGCTGTTCTGACAGAAGACCAGATTTCGCTTGCAATCGGGCGGGGCGGACAAAACCGTCGCCTGGCATCGCGTCTGACGGGCTACGAGATTGAGATCATCAAGGAAGACGAGTACCGGAAGATAATCGAAGGCGAGATGGCTGTCGAATCGTCGCAGGCTGACGAGGATGAATCGATAGAGGAAGTTTCCCCGGCACCCGCCGCCGTGAATGGAAACGACACGGCCCTGGATGATCTGGCCGGACTAAGCGCCGGTTTGCGCAAGAAGTTGTCGGAAGGCGGTTTCTCCAGTGTAGGCCAGGTACGCGAAGCTGGCGTCGAAGGGCTGACTACCATCCCTGGCGTTGGCGACAAGACGGCGCAGAAGATCATGGAAATTGTAGCAAATGATGTATGATAGACAATGTGGAGTGTAAGGCTTGAGTAAAAAGCGAAGAGTGTTTCATGTAGCGCGAGAGCTCAGTATTTCGAATGAAGCCGTGATCGACTATCTGTCGAAGCACGACAAATCAGTGAAGTCGCAGATGAGCGCTGTGTCCGAAGAGCTGTACGAAGAAATATGCAAACAGTACAATAAGGGCATGGCGGTCGCAGAGCCGGGACAACAGGATTTCCGCCAGCAGCTTAAGGAGAAGCAGATCCTTGAAGAGATGCGCCGAACCAAGGCGCGCGAGGAACTGGAGGAGCGTATCCGTTTCGCGACCAAACTTGCCGAGGAACGCCCGCAGAAGATCGCTGAAGCCAAACGCGAAGCAGAGGAACTCAAGAAGAAAGTGGCCCACGCTTTCGACGAGAAACCTGTCGAGGGTACCGAGGAAGAGCCCTCTATGGTCGACATTATCTCAAAAGCGAAGAAAAAGATCGACCTGGAGAAGAAAACGCACGACGATACACCCGACGCTGTAGCGCAACCAATTGGTGACAAGGTGTCTGCGGAGACGCCCGCACCTGCGCCCAAGCTCCCGACGAAGCCTTCGGCCAAAGGGGAGAAAGCGAAAGAGAAGGGGGCAAAAGCCGAGGTGCCCGCTGAATCTGTTGGCAAAGCAGGGGGAGCTGCGGATAAGCCGGCTGAGCCGGTCGTTGGTAAGAAAGAGGTGGTCAGGAAGGACGGCAAGGCCAAATCTTCTGAGAAATCGGAACAAACCAAGAAACCCGAAACGTCTGGCGACAAAAAGCTGGGCAAAGGGAAGAGAAAAGGGAAGAAAAAGAAAAAGCGCGAGATCAGCGAGGCCGAAATTCAGGCGTCGATTAAGAAGACCTTCGCCTCGATGGAGGAAGTCAAATCCAAGCGGCGACATAAGAAGAGCAAGGATGCCGACGGCGAGCTCGAAGAGGAGGAGACAAGCGTCCTAAAGGTGAGCGAGTTTATTTCGGTGGCCGAACTCGCTGACTACATGGAAGTCGAACCCGCGGATGTCATCCGGGCGTGCCTGGAGTTGGGCATGATGGTTTCAATAAACCAGCGGCTGGACATGGTGGCAATCGAGGCGGTAGCGGATGAATTTGGTTTCACGGTTGAGAAAATTCAGGAGTACGGCTCTGAGATTCTCGATAAGTACCAGGAAACCGACGAGGATCTAAAGCTGGCCGTTGGACGTTCCCCGGTCGTCACGATCATGGGACATGTGGACCACGGAAAAACATCGCTGCTCGACTTTATTCGCAAGAGCAGCATCATTTCTGGCGAGGCCGGCGGTATCACCCAGCATATTGGGGCATACTCGGTTTCGGTAGGTGAGCGGCTGATTACTTTCCTCGATACGCCGGGTCATGAAGCGTTTACCGCTATGAGGGCCCGGGGTGCGCAGGTTACTGATATCGTTATCCTTATCGTCGCAGCAGATGACGGTGTGAGGCCGCAGACGATCGAGGCCATAAACCATGCGCTGGCGGCATCGGTGCCCATAGTCGTTGCTATCAACAAGATAGATAAGCCGGGCGTGAATCCCGATGCGGTCAAACAGCAGCTTTCGGACCATGGCGTGCTCGTCGAGGAGTGGGGTGGAAAATACCAGTGTTTAAACTTGTCGGCGAAGACGGGAGAAGGGGTAGAGCGCTTGCTCGAGCTGATCTTGTTGGAAGCCGAGATGCTCGAACTGAAAGCAAATCCAGATCGCCACGCACGCGGCATTATCATCGAGTCGCGTCTCGACAAGGGCAAGGGGCCGGTCGGAACCGTCCTTATTCAAAGCGGCACTCTGAAGGTTGGCGACCTGTTTGTGGCCGGCAATTTCAGCGGCAAAGTCAGGGCGATGTACAACGAGCGCAAGAAAAAGATCCGCACGGCGCCGCCAGCCACTCCGGTGCAGGTCATCGGCTTCGACGGCGTGCCGCAAGCCGGCGACAGCTTTGTCGTGATGGACAATGAACGGGAAGTGCGGGAAATAAGCAACAAGCGCAAGCAGCTCAAGCGCGAGCAGGATTTTCGCCGCCAGCATCACCTTACGCTCGATCAGATTTCGCAGCAGATTAAGCACGGCCAAGTCAAAGAACTCAACGTCATTCTCAAAGCCGACGTGGATGGCTCCAACGAGGCGCTGTCTGACGCCCTCATGAAGCTGTCTACGGACGAAGTTTCGGTTAACGTCATTCACAAGGCGGTGGGCGGAATTTCTGAATCCGATGTGCTCCTGGCTTCTGCCTCACAGGCAGTCATCATCGGCTTTAACGTGCGTCCGACGGTCCAGGCTCGGGAACTGGCCAAGAAAGAAGAAATCGACATCCGACTCTATGACATCATCTATGCGGTCGTCGAGGATGTGAGGTCTGCCCTCGAAGGCATGCTGGAACCGGAAGTGACCGATGAGCTCACGGCGACCATCGAGGTTCGCGAGACCTTTAAGGTGCCGAAAGTCGGAACGATTGCCGGAAGCTATGTCGTCTCAGGCAAGGCCTCCAGGAGTGATCTCACGCGCGTTTACCGGGACGATAAGCTGATTCATGAGACCAAAATCAGCTCGCTGAAACGCTTCAAGGAAGATGTCCGTGAAGTGGCGTCCGGCTTCGAGTGTGGCCTCGGCCTGGAAGGTTTCGACGATATTAAGGTCGGCGACATTATTGAGACCTATAAGAAGGTCGAAACCGCCCGTAAGCTGTCGTGATGGCGGTTGTGACCGGAGTGCAAATATGCTGGTCGGCGTTTGTCGCATCGAGCTTTTCCTGTCTGACGGTGATTCGCTGAAGGCGAAACGAATGGTTTTGGCAAGTCTGAAAGGCCGGATCCGGTCGCGGTTCAACGTGGCGGTCGCGGAAATCGCGAACCAGGATAAGTGGCAACGTCTCTCGTTGGGAGTAGCGCTCATTAGCACGGAAAGAAAGATGATAGATGCGACCGTTTCCCGAGTCATGTCGCTGATAGAGACCGACGATCGCGTGGAAATATTGGAGCATCTGGTGGAGCTCTACTGAAGATTATGGCAGATTTTAAGAGATCCAGCCGCGTCGCTGAGTTTTTGAAAAAGGAAGTCAGCGACATTATCACGCGCGAAATCAAGGATCCGCTGGTTGGGATGGCGACCGTATCGCATGTAAGACTGACCGACGACCTGAGCTTCGCCAGAATTTTTGTCAGTGTGATCGGTGACGAAGAGGCGAGGAATCGTTCCCTCAAAGGGCTCAACCGTGCGAAGAAGTTTATTCGGGCCGAGATC
>CAZTNL010000112.1:0-1927 GCA_964614885.1 uncultured Calditrichaceae bacterium
AGTAGCGGCATAGGGACCTGCGCGCCCGGCTAGGCGTCGAAAACGGCGTACCGGCCCCACATCATTTCGGAACGCTTCACTTCGTCGTAGTGACACTTTGCGGGCAGCTCGACTGTGAAAGACGCTCCCATGCCGGGTTCGCTGCTGACCGCTACTTTCCCCTGATGCGCCTTCACGATGGCGTGACACATGCTCAAGCCAAGACCCGTACCCTTCCCGACATCCTTAGTGGTGAAAAACGGGTCGAAAATATGCTTGCACAGCTCTTTGGGAATGCCGTTGCCATTATCAGCGACCGAAATTCTAACAGCATCGTCGACATTCTCAGACCTCACCGTCACGACCTTGTGCGGCCGCTGGCTATCGCGCAAGGCATCGCGCGCATTGTAAATGAGATGCAGAAGCGCCTGCTGTAGTTGCTCCTGATCGGCGGCCAGGTGGGGCAAATTCGGACTGAGATCGGTCTGTAGCTGGATGCCGTCCTGATACAACTCGGCTCCGACCAGGCGGGCAATGAGTCGGATGAGCTCGTTGACATCCACGGGTTGTTGTCGCGCGCTGCGCTGCCGGGCAAAAGTGAGCAGGTGCTGCACGATCTTCTGGCAGCGCCGGGCCTCCTTGAGCATCACTTCAATATCTCTGCGGGTGCCGCTGGCGAGCTCCTCCTCCAGGAGAAGCTGCGCGTAGCCGATGATGCCGGCCAGAGGATTGTTCAGCTCATGCGCGGCGCCGGCGATCATCTGCCCCAGAGCGGACAACTTCTCTGAACGAATCAACTCATCCTGCAACCTGACGATCCCGGAAATATCTTTGATAACCAGCAGCAGGTCGTCGCGCCCCTTCAATCGGGATTGTGACACGAGACACTGAATCGTCGAGCGCGTTTGCGTTCGAATCTCGGTCGTGTAGATGCTGCTCTCCGAAGCCGAGCCGTTGATTTTGGCCCCGACCTTCTCATGATGGTGCTCGGGCACGAAATCCAGAAAGCGGGATCCCGAGATGCCGGCGCGTGTCGCCTCCTTCTGCAGGCGGCCAAATTGCTGATTAAAAAACAGAATGTGCCCCGAGCGGTCCAGCGTCACGATCAGGTCGAGGGAGCTATCAAGAACGTTCTTCAGGTCATCCTTGAGGTTGCTGGTTTCCAGATACAGATTCGCGTTCTCGATGGCGATTGTCAGCTGGCTGCAGATCGATGCGAAAAGGTTAATGCGCCTCTCTGTAAAATAGTGCGGATCGCGGCTGGCGCCGACGAACAGCCCGACACAGTGCCTGTTGTGAACAAGCGGCACAGCCAAACAAACACGCATGCCCGCAGCAAACAGATGCTCGTTCCAGGAGGCATTCGGTTCCGTCGCCAGAAGATGCCCCCCATTGGTGCCGGTCGCGCACAGGCGCCCCATCTCATTGACTTTTGGATCAAGTTCCGCGGGTTCGTCGGCCTCGGCCAGCGCGCCACACCCGGCTGCCAGACGCAACGCGGTCTTGCTCGACCCCGAGAGGTAAATCCCGGCCGTCGGCAATCGCAGGCTTTCGGAGATAACTTCGACCGTATCCCGAACGATTTCGTCGATGATCAGGGACCGGTTCAACACCTGAGAGATGGAGTTGAGGACCTGGAGTTCCTGGTTGCGCATGCGGATTTCAGCTTCCATCCGACGTTTTTCGCGCACGATTTGGAACTTCTCGCGGACGCGTTTAATGACATTCGGCAGAATTTCCGGATAGTTGCCAGACTTGACCACGTAGTCGAACGCGCCGGCCTTCATCGTCTCGACGGCCAACTCCTGATGTCCGTGTCCGGTGACGACGACTATGGGGGTGTCGACCGCATGGTTCTCGCCCAGGCCGCGCAGGAAGGTCAGCCCATCCTCGCTGGGCAGGTTGTAATCGAGCAGAATGATGTCGAAGGTTTCCAGAGCGAGCACGG
>CAZTNL010000112.1:2027-7790 GCA_964614885.1 uncultured Calditrichaceae bacterium
CTGGGCAGGTTGTAATCGAGCAGAATGATGTCGAAGGTTTCCAGAGCGAGCACGGTGCGACAGCGTTCGGCCGAGTTGACGACCGTGACGTCATACCCTGACTTTTCCAGACACAACATAGCGACCAGAGCGTGATCGGCATCATCTTCAACCATAAGCACACGGGTCACGTCTGCGTTCCGGATGTTTGCATTTGCGGATTTCATCTTTTTTTCTGGAGTTCGGACACCGGGCAGGCGTTAATACTTAACCGGGACTTTCTCATAAGTCCCTTTATGAGAAAATCCCGGCATTCAGAAGAGTCCTTAAGCAGTCCCTTTCCAAACAGACTCAACTGATTGCCAATGAACTGCGTCCGTGCAATTCATTTGCACCTTCTCACAGCAAGACCCGTGCCAGTGGGTCAATTACAGATAAGTGCTTGTTTTCACGGTTCTCTCTTGTTGGCGGGGGTGGTCAATAAACAATCACGTTGTTTGGTTTTTGTACAATGTATCATACATGGCACAGGAATGTAGCACGCGATGACCGAAAAAAATCGGACTTGATTAAGTTTTATTTGGGAGAAAAGCCGCTTTCGGCGTGTCTTAAGATTTGAAACCGATTAGAAAAAAGGATTTTTGACTTGATCGGTCCCTCTTACCAAAGGGGTGTGGCGGGCGCGTGGTGAGCAATCCGGTTCTTCACGCAAGACCTATCAAGTGTGAGGCCTGACCGGACGCTAGCCGCCGGATGTCATGAAAGACGTCGGCGGCTTTTTTATTTGGAGGAACCCCGGCGCGACACGGGTCAAAACTCGATATTCTCGATGAGTTTGATCAGAGCATTGGTGAGGCTGCGGTAGGCTTTTCTTGGAGGAACGACAACGGCGAGAACGACTTCCTGGTCGAAGGCCGGGAAGAAGCGAAAGATGACCTTGCGGTGGTTGTAGCCCTCGACAATCATTTCCTTAACGTTGGAGATCTTGCCCATGAGGTCGGCCATATCCCTGACCTTGCGCAGCAGCAGAGAAAGCTCGGCCAGGCGGTCCTCGGTGATCACGTACTCCTGGTTGAAACCGGCGAGCGGGAGCCCTTCGTTGGAGAAAAGGTGTACCATCTCGTAGTTGCCGCGGCTGCAAATCTCCCGCATGCGGCTTTCGATGATGGACTGGGGTGGTTGCTTCGTCATAAAGGATTGCATGGCTGCCTCAAAGTCAGGAAACGAATTCCATCTTGGCGATAACTTCGTTGATCACGGCTTTCAGGGTTGACAGGACCTCCACCCCTCCGGTTGCGACGGCTTCGTAGTGCGCGGTGCCGAAGAAATTCAGCTTCGACTGCAGCGTGTCGACCGACTCGATATCAGACAGATCGCGCTTGTTGTACTGAATGATCCAGGGAAAGGTCTCCAAAGAGTGCCCCATCTCGATGAGGTTCCGCTCGAGGTCCAGCAGCGAATCGAGGTTCTCCCCCATGCGCGAACGCTGCGAATCCGCCACGAAGACGATGCCGTCGACGCCCTTGAGAATGATCTTTCGGCTGAACGTATAGTAAACCTGGCCGGGAACCGTATACAAATTGAACCGCGGTTTCTTGCCGTTGATGCGACCGAGCTCCAGTTGCATGAAATCGAAATAGAGCGTGCGTTCTTCGCGCGTGTTGAGCGTAACCAGGTCGCTGCGCATCGAAGGGCGAAGATGGTTGTAGATGTATTCGAGATTGGTCGTCTTGCCGCTCAGACCCGGCCCGTAGTAAACTATCTTGAAGCTGATCTCCTGCAGCGCGTGGTTGACAAACATCGGAAGCGGCTAGAAGTTTAGCGAGCGGTTCAGTTCTTCTGTGAGCAGGCTCTTGAATTCCGAATCGATGATTTCCTTGGTCCTGTGCTCTTCTTCTTTGGTCGACTGCAGAAGCGTGGTCAGTTCCGAAATCGTCTTTCGGGTGTAAATTCGAATCATCCCCAATGCCACATCCACCTCAAAAATGACAATCAGGATGAAATCGAACCCGACATTGGAAATGTAAAGATTGGTGTTTTCGCCTTCGTGGTAGAGATACTTGAAGCTGTCTCTTTCTCCGAGCATGTTCGCCATGCGCGAGGTTGCCGCGAAGTTGTTTGCGGCCAGAGAGGCCACAGCCGCAAGGTCGAGGCCTTCGGTATTGCCGGTTTTGGTTACGGCGTAGCCATTCGATTCACAGAAAACCACACTCCGGGCGCCGGTCTTGGCGGCCAGCTCCCGAATCACGCGGGTAATTCCGTGGTAGACATTCTCCGAAAGAATGATGGGTTGTCCGTCTTTTTGCTTTGACACGTCCATAATGTGCCTCCTGAAGAGCGCGTCCGTCTTTTATTGGCCCAGCGCCAAACGTTCAGCGAGGAAATCCGGTAAATTGGAGCGACGAATTTTTCCCTGCGTTTTTTGAATATCGTAATCGACGCGAACCAATTCGAATTTTCTTGCTGAACTATCGTAAATTGCAAAAGCCGAGCTCGGATTCAAATCGCGGGGCTGCCCAACGCTGCCGACATTGATAATGTAGCGAAACTCTTCGGATAGCTCCACCGGATTTTCCTTCACCACATGGCACTCGTCGCGGCCGCTGACCGCGATCACCAGCGGAACATGTGAATGCCCGATGAAACAGATTTGATTGGAAAACTCGGGGAAATTCTTGATTGCATCACCGATGGTGATGATGTAGTTCCATTCGTCCGGCGCAAGGGGCGTGGAGTGTACAATGGTGAAGCCGTCGCACTCACTCGTGAGCGGCAATTCATCAAGAAACGTAACGGACGCCTCTGAAAGCTGGTCACGCGTCCACTCGATGGCGCTGCGGGCCCAGGGGTTGAAATACGAGATATCGATCTTTCCGAGCGGCGCATAGTCGTGGTTCCCGGCCAGCGTAATCTTGGCACGTTCCCGGATGATTTCGACGCATTCATTCGGATTCGGCCCGTAGCCGACGACGTCGCCGAGGCAGAGGATGGTTTCCACCTCCCGACGGTCGATCTCGCTGAGCACGCATTCGAGCGCTTCCAGGTTGCCGTGAATATCGGAAATTATCGCGTATTTCATTGACTATAATGACGATGGTCGCAGTACTTTGCGGTCAATATACAACTTAATTTTAGTGTATGCAAGCTCTTTCAGCCGGGAGATCCTGAGGCTGCGCCGGAGCAAAGCTGAAGTTCAGCGGATACCAAATAGCGGCTCCAGAAGCGACACAGATTTGAGCAATTGATAACTTCCGAGGCCCCAATTATCGACGAAGACAAATTTGCGCCGCAGTTTCCGGTATTTCCAGACTTCGTAAAGCTTGGAATTCACCGTCGAAACCACTCGCTCGATCCGGTCGGGCGGACCGTTCTCGATGTAGACTTCACCCCGTTCCGTTTGCCAGCCTTCGCAGGTCAAATCGTCGAAGTAGGTATTGGTCATGTAAATGCGTTTCAGATAGGCCTGCATGAACTCGTTCCCGGCCGTGGTGGGATCCGGATCGCGGCCGGCCCAAAAAACCTGCAGCCCCTTGATGCGCTCAGATTCCGGGAGCGAGAGGAGCGCCTGAATCTCTTCCGGTTCCGCTGAGTAGGCGAGCTGGCGTACAAACTGCCTGTACGAGTCGTCCGATATGAAAGCCCACGGGTTGATGACGTGGAAGGTAGTTTCCTTGGAACGCGTTTCTCCTGTTTGCGGGTCACGAATCTCCAGCAGGAGCGTATACGTGCCGGTCGGCAGTTCTCCAACAGGCATGGCCGCTCTAAAGGCGGCGGTGTTGCCGGGAATCGTGAACCGGTGCTTTTCGCGCCGCAGAATATGCTGGTCAAGATCCTGAATCGTACAGGTTAGCGCCAGGGCATCGGCGATGCTATCTGTGGCCGGGGCCAGATTGTAGACCTCGGCGTAGACATTGAGCGTTTGATATTCCAGGCCAAATATGCGCGACAGATTCGGTGTAATGCTGGAACGTACATCCTGTCGCAGGGGCTGCATCGACGGCATCGGGGCGGCGGAAGCCAGCTGCAAATCACTGATCTGCAGCCCGGTCCTCGAATAGTCCGATACGCTGAGTTGGCGTTCGAAGGTCACGGGACGGGCGTCTCCGAGAGCGCCGATCTCGACATGGGCAAGATAGCGGCCGGGCGCTACGTTAAAGGCAAAACGCTTCAGGTGGGAGTTGGAAACAGGCAGCCAGGTCTCATTCGGTGTGGCGCTGACAGAATCACGCGTTGCCAACGAATCCACACACTGCCTGGCCTCGTCATACAGCGTGACGGTCAAGTCATATCGCCCACCCTTCAGCTCTCCGCGATGCGAACGGTACGGTTCGTCGACCGGATACTGGCAAAACATTTCCACGACCGTTTGGCTGGGATGTGACGCTTTGAAAGTTAGAAACTCTAAGTGGTATTCGCTGCTGCTGATATCCCTGTTGCCAGGCTCGGCCGCCAGGCAAGTGGCCTGCGGCAACCAGCCGGAATAGCTCACCAACACCGAGAGCATAACCGCCGTGAGAACCTGAGTCCGCGTCCATGCAGACATCTCTTTCATGAGGTTACTCCATAACATAAAACCAGGTGCACCGACAAACTGAATACAGGTATATTGCGCAATTTGTGTTCCAAAACTACAGCCGTAACTTTAAGAATTGATAACATCCTACTGGATTGATAAACCGCAGCTTAGTCATTTTGGAGTAAGAGAGACCTAATCGGGGGTCCTCTGCAACTGGGAAAATATTGCCCGGTGCGTGGAAGTCTGTGCCTGCTAACCGCGCCCGCATGTCTCGGCTCCCTGCCCTGCATCGACCGGCGACTCGGACTCTACGCCGACAACCCGGACTTTCACACCATCGCGCGGCAGCGCACCGGACATGAGCACCTCTTTTAGGAGAGGCAGGGACAGATTAAAGCTCAGGCCCTTTTCGGATTTCGGGCGAACCCAAAGATTGCCGCCGAGCGCCGCGGCCACGGCGCTGCATTTTGCGAGCCCGAGTTCTGGCAACGGCCTGCCGCGCAACGATAGCATTCGATTCATCTTCTGATAGCTCTTGGCCAGTGACCACGGGGTCTCGTCGGAGATAGCGGCATCGATGAGCTCAATGCTGATCGTCGAATACTCGTGGGCATCGTTGTGGCGCCTGCCGGCAAACTTCTTCAGGTGAATTTCGATGCGACCGCTCTCCCCGAGGAATCCGCTGGCGTAGTCGAGCAAGCTGCGCACCATCTTGCCTAATTGCTCGGGATTCGCCCGCACATAATGCACGGCCGGCGGCGCGTAGTAGCTCACCCTGCCCACCAGCGCCGGCCGTTCGCCGGCCAGTGCGGTGGCGGTTCGGGCCAGCATGCGATTGACGCGGACCCGGCGGGCGGCCACGGTTGCCGATTTGTTCTGTCTGTTCGTTTTCATGAAGGTAGATAAGATGATTCGTCAGCAGCATATATCGGAGATTGCCTCATCTTCTTGAGGTTAAATAATTGTCGTTTGATCTTTCACGCCGAAATCAATACATTCACGGCCTCTATGGCGCTCAAGGACCTAAAAACCAGATTTGGCGGACTCCAGTCGCTCATCGCGCTGGCTCTAATTTCGGAGTTTGCCTACATCGGCATCGCGTCTCTGCAAAATATCGGCGAGGCTGTCCCCCGCTTTTTTCTCTTCTTTGCCGCGGCATTTGCGTTCTACTGGCTGGCGGCGCGCGCCTTCTTCGCTCTCGAAACAGATGCCGGCGAACAGACCCGCTGGGGGTGGCAGAAGCAATTGGAAAAGCGCCGCGTCTGGCT
>CAZTNL010000113.1:0-7766 GCA_964614885.1 uncultured Calditrichaceae bacterium
TCATCTTTCCTTCCTTTGGAGGTCCTGTTGAATCAGAGTTCTGTGTTGTGAACAATATTTTGCGATGAACAGTTTCTCTAAGTTCTTGTTTCTTTGTGCCTTTTGTGGCTCTGTGGCAACACTTGTGAATTAATCAGGCTAGAGCGACACCCGCAGGGCAATGTTGAACGTTCTCGGGTTTTGCAGTGTGAAAAAATCCTGCCCGCGTTCCAGCCCGCGCGTTCCCGACCAGTTGACTTCACTGTCAGCGCCGCTGTACTTGCTGGTGGTTAGCAGATTGGATGCCGACAGCGTCAGCACCAGATCGCGTACGGGCAGGGCTGCTACCAGGCTGCCCGGCCGGTAACTGATCGCGACCTCGCGCAGTTTTAGAAAGTCGGCGTCTTCGATAAAGTTGGCGTCGAATCTGGGGTCGAGGCGGGCGAATTCTTCAGCAGCGGCCCTGTACGCCACGGTGCCGGGGACGAGAGTCGGGGTGTCAGGCGTGCGCTGCGCTTCTTTGGCAATGCCATCCAGAACGTCGCTTCCGGCGAGGTTCAACTCGGTGGCCAGCAGGTTGTAGCGCGGATTGTTGCCGCCGCGCAGGGCGACCGACTTGCTGCCGTTCCACATTTTGTGACCGGTGGCCCAATCTGCCAGCAGGCTGAGGCGCAGACTTTGGCCCATGTCGATATGAAGCGCAAACGACCCTCTGTAAGTCGGCAGAGGATTGCCGAGGGCCATGCGCGATCCGGCTGCCTCCGGCCCGGTGTAGGTGCCGTCCGGGTTGAAGCGAGCGCCTGCGACGGGCTCGAGATAGAACTCGTGCCTGGCCAGGCCTTCTTTGATAACGTTGAGTCCGAACCGGTCGAACACTGGATACGCGCCGCCCAGGCTGAGCACTTCATTGTCCTGCCAACTGTTGAGCGCGAGGAAGGAGATATCCATACTGCGGCTGTGCAGGAGCCTGCCGCGGACGGCGGTTTCGAATCCCCAGCCTTTGGCGGACCCGAGGTTGCGCGGCGTCGGC
Organism: uncultured Calditrichaceae bacterium; assembly: GCA_964614885.1. Taxonomy (GTDB): domain Bacteria; phylum Zhuqueibacterota; class Zhuqueibacteria; order Oceanimicrobiales; family Oceanimicrobiaceae; genus JAJDAG01. Next base: position 1,010 of record CAZTNL010000113.1, read on the forward strand.
GTTGCGGTCAGGCCGGTGGAGGGCGCCTGCAGCACGGCCAGAATCGCGTCCTCCGACTTCTGGTAATAGCCGGTGACCTCGAAGGCAAACCGGTGCAAGAGTTCAGCGTCAAACCCGGCTTCGAATTCCTTGATCCGTTCCGGCTCAATGTTCGGATTGCCGAGGCGTACGGGTACAGTCCCCTCGCCGTAGCCGCCGCGCTCTTTGCCGTAGAAGATATCTACGCGGTCTCCCGGTTCCGGCAGGACGCCGCTTTCGCCGTAGGCGGCGCGAAGCTTGAAAAGCGACACGGCCCGGGGGAGCCAGGGGTACGAGTCCAGTCGCCAGCCAAAGCCCAGGCCCCCGTAAAGCGGGGCAGAGGCTCTTCTACCGATTGCGCTGGCGTCGTCCCGTCTCGCCCGCAGCGAAACCGAATAGATGTCGCGGTAGGTTAGATTGGCGACGGCAAAGACACCGACTTGCCGCTCGTGCGACCGGCGCGCCGGTCCCGGTAATGCCTCCGCGTCCGGACTGAATGACTTGACGGCGGGCGGTGCCAGAGGCGCACGAGAACCGTTCGAAAGACGAACGCGGCTGTCGAAGAATTCGACGCCGCCCAACAGTGACAGAGTAAACGGCTTGCCGGCTCGCGTGTGCAGAAGGCCATCAAAACGGGCGGTGATTTGCCGTCCGTCCCGGTTTGCGACGCCCTGGGTTCCGGCATCGAAAAGCGAGTCAGAGTAGGACTCGTTTGCCGGGTAGGCCTGTTCCTGTCGCAAGTCGTGATCATCAATGCCGACGACGGCATGCGCGGACAAGTAGGGCGCCGGACGAAAGCGAATGTCCACTGAGCCGGTGAAGCGATTCGTTTTGTTTTCGTCTCTGACATTTTCGAGCGCCGACTTGCTTCCTCCGGTGGCAGCGTACGCGCCAGGTCTTGCGGTTACATTGAACAGGTTGCCAAATTGTGTGTTGTCATTGAGTGGCCGCTCAAGTGTGTTCAGCGTGTAGCTCGAGCTGACCCGCAGAAACATTCTGTCGTTTGGCTCGAAGTCGAAATTGGCACGGACGTTCCTGCGGTTCATTCGATTGGTCGCCAGAATTCCTTCCTCCACCCGACTGTTCAGAGCGGTGAAATAGCGGATCCCTTTTGACCCGCCGTGGACGCTCACATTGTTTTCCACGACCAGACCTGTTCGGAAAAGATCGTTGGCGTCTCCGGCCGAGACCCGGTCCGCGGCACTGTAGGCAGTGGCTTTTTGGTTCCAGCCCGTCCGGAGCTGGTAATCGAAGCGCATTGCCTCGCGTCCGGATTTGGCCGGGTGCCCTCTCCGGGTCGAAATCAGGATGACACCGTTGGCCCCACTGGCTCCGTAAGTGACCGCCGCCGCCGGCCCTTTGAGAATCTGGATGTCTTCGATTTCTTCCGGACTGATATCCGACAGCAGGCTTATTCCCTGCCCGCCAACGCTTACACCGCCGACCTCACCGGCATCGATGCGAATCCCATCGAGATAGACCAGCGGCTGCCGGTCGTCGAGGAGCCCGGCTCCGGAACGCACGTGGAAACGGTAGCCACCGCCAACGTTGCCTGAGGCCGGCTCGAGCTGCAATCCGGGTATCTTGCCGACCAGCACGGCCGCGACCCCGGCGTATGAATTGGCCGCTGTATACTCGGGCGTTTCAAGGTTTGCAACGGACACCTCAGAAACGGCTCGGCGTGTGCTGCCGGCGATGCCCGTAACGACTACATCCTGGCTGCGGATGTAGTCCTCATTCATCTCAAAGTTTACCTCTGTAACGCCGACAACAATGCTGTTTTCCAGTGGTTTGTAGTCGGTTGCCGCCACTTCAAGACTATAGGTGCCAGGAGGGACCTCCTCAAAGAGGAAACTCCCGTCGCGGGCTGTTGTCGTCGTTAGGGTGGAACCTTTCACACGGACTTCAATATCCGCCAACGGCTTGCCGGTTCGGGTGTCCACGACCAGGCCGGAAATCGAATCCAGATTGTGGACGGCGACTTTGCGAACAAGCGTCTTGTAACCGATATACGAGACGCGCAGTTGGTAGAGCCGGGAAGGAATGCCCAGAAAGGAGAAATGGCCGTCCGGCCCGGCGACCGTCTCCAGATTGGTGCCGAGGATCCTGACGTTGGCGCCCGCAAGCGGTTCACCCGTCTGCCGGTCGCTCACTTTCCCTTCAATGTTACCTGCTGCCGACACGAGAGAGCTGATACCGCTCAGGCCGAAAAACAGAATGACAAGTACCCGCAGCAGACGGCGCCAGGAATACCGGTGGTGAATGCTATTTCGTAACTCCATCGATGGCCCCCTTTGGGCATGGGTCATTGCGTTGTCAGGATACTCAGCGCCAATACAGAGCTTTCTTCACAGGGTAGGTACCAAAAAACTCAAAAAATGGCAAAAGATCAACATTTTTGTGGACGAAAGAATGGTTCCGGTGCGGATATCGGTTCCCGAACATGAGACAAATATCATTCATTTTCCCAAAGATGAGAATATGAAGTTTTTCGGGTGCGTTCAGAATGGAGAAGTTTGTTTGTTAAACTATTATAAAATAAGGACACGATACGATTCCCGCACTTGCGTAAACGCGGCAGATACAGCGGAACATCATTTGCTATTCGTGCGTCAGATAGTTGTGTTGCGTGGCACGAAACATATTTTTCTGTCTTGCTGCCGCCTTTCATTTCGTTGCAATTGCCCGGGGGAGTGGTTTCTGTCCTGTGGCCTCAAATAAAGTTGGTGGGAGATGCGCAATCAGAAGAGCCTGATTCTTCTAATCATCATAATGACCTTTGTCGTTGCCTGTGCGGGCGTCGTCGGAATTTATGTGTTGTATACGGCGGCCTTCGAACAGCAGCGCGCGCGGCTGGTTGAAACGGCGCAGAATCAGGCGACTCTCCTGTCCACTGTCAGCGATTATGACGCGCACCCTGCAGACGCAGAGCACCCGGCGCCGATCAAGACCGGGATGACGGCTGCGGCATTGACGGCGCTACAGAATTACCGAGGCTTCGGAAAGACCGGCGAGCTGAATGTGGCAAAACGCGCTGGTGACTGGATCGTCTATCTCATTCAGCGCCGCTTTATCCAGGGAGACAATCCTGAGTTGGTGCCTTTCGCATCACAGGTGGCTCAGCCGATGCGCCTGGCTCTTCTGGGCGCCTCCGGAACCACCATCGCACTGGATTATCGGGGCCGGCAGGTACTGGCAGCCTATGCCCATGTACAGGGGCTGAATTGGGGCATTGTGGCAAAAACGGATATCGCCGAAATTCGGGAGCCGTTTATTCGGGCAGGCTTTGTCGCGGGTATTACGGCTTGTTTTCTGATTCTTATCGGTGCTGCCATGTTCTATCGGGTCACGAACCCGATCCTCGAACGCCTCTTCGAAAGCGAAACACGGACACGAAACATCATCGATACCGCGGTCGACGGGATCATTACCATCGACCGCACCGGCGTCGTGCAATCGATCAATCCCGCTGGGCAGCGGATCTTTGGCTATTCTGATGACGAGGTCATCGGGCAGAAAGTCAACATGCTGATGCCGCGGCCGTACAGTCAGGAGCATGATGGCTATCTGGAAAAGTATCGCCTTACCGGCGAGGCCGGAATCATTGGCAAGGGGCGTGAGGTCGCAGGCCTCCGTAAAGACGGAACGGAGTTTCCCATGCACCTGAGCGTTAGCGAGTTTCGTGTCGAGAACCAGCGCATGTACACGGGGTTTGTTCAGGATATCAGCAAGCGAAAGAAAATGGAGGCGACCGTCCTTGAAAATGAGGCCAAGATTCGGGCTATCGTCGAGACGGCCGAGGATGCCATTGTTACCATCGACGAGCATGGTACCATCGAATCCGTGAATTCCTCGGTCGAGCGCTTGTTCGGTTATTCGGCGGAAGAAACCGTTGGCCGCCCGATCAGCCTTCTCATTCCTGCACCCGCGAAGCAAGCCGACGAAGAAGATCTCACCGGCGCATCTCCGCTCGGGACAAACGGATTCGGGGCTGCCGGACAGGCTTTCGGGCGCAGGAAAGGCGGGACCCTGTTTCCGGTCAGGGTTTCCTTTAGCGAATTCCGTATCGGTACTCACAAGATGTTCGCCGGCTATTTTCACGATTTGACCGAGCAGAAACAGCTGCAGGAACAGATCCTGCAGTCGGAGCGCCTGGCCGTCATCGGCAAAATGGCGGCTAAAGTAGCGCACGAACTGCGGAATCCTCTGTCCTCGATCAGCCTGAACGCAGAAATTCTCGAGGATGAAATCGATGGGCTGGAGCCCGGCAAGCGCGAAGAAGCGCGCAATCTGCTTGCCGCCATGATCCGGGAGATCGACAGGGTTGCGTCGTTGACCGACGAGTATCTGCATTTTTCACGGCTTCCAACTGCGGCCCCGACCCAGGGCAATCTCAGCCATGCCGTTTGTGAGGTCCTGGACATGCTCGCTCCCGAATTCAAACAAAAGAATGTTTCTTTGCGCACCGCAGGTCTCGATGTTGCCGTCGTCATCCCGTTCGACTACGAACAGATTCGCCGGGTTCTGCTGAATATCGTTCGTAACGCTGTTGAAGCCATGCCCGGCGGTGGAGATTTATGCGTCTCGACCGAAAAGGCGGATGGCCAGGCTGTTATCAGCATTCAGGACTCAGGACCGGGCATTTCAGAAGAGTTGATCGGCAACATCTTCAACCCGTTTTTCACGACAAAAGATTTTGGCACGGGCTTGGGCCTTGCCATCACACAACAGATTATTCACGAACATTGCGGACAGATTTTCTGCAGCAGCAAGGTGGGCGAGGGCACGACGTTTCGCATCGAATTGCCGGCTGCCGAGGAGCAGAAAGTGAGCTGACGCGAGTGGTCGGCGGCCAGCTAGCGGCTGCCGGAAAACCTCTTGAGGAAATTGTATGACTTCCAGGACCGTACTAATCGTCGACGACGAAGCCAGCGTAAGATCTTCTTTGGAAATGGCGTTGGGAAGAGCGGGATATGTAACGCGAACCGCCGAATCGGGCAACCAGGCGCTAGCGCTACTCGACTCTCAATCGGTGGACATCGTCCTGTCCGATTTGAAAATGCCGGATGGCGACGGCATGGATTTGTTGCACGGGATCAAACAGGTGCATCCGAACATTGAAGTGATTTTGCTCACCGGCTACGGCACGATTGAAAAGGCCGTCGAGGCGATGAAGGATGGTGCTTACGATTTTGTGACCAAGCCGTTCAAAAAGGCAACGATCCTGAGCATTGTCGAGCGTGCGGTTGAGCGTCAACTTCTGCGCGAAGAAAACAAGTACCTGAAAGCGCAGCTTGGAACGAGCAAATCGTACGACACCATCATCGGTCGCAGCCAGGCGCTGCGGGATGTGTTGTCAATGGTCGAGCGGGTGGCGCCGCTGACCTCGACCGTCCTGATCTCCGGCGCCAGCGGTACCGGCAAGGAGTTGATTGCCAGGGCGATCCACCGGCACAGCCAGCGCGAGAAAAAACGCTTTGTACCCATCAATTGCGCGGCGATTCCGGAGAACCTGATCGAAAGCGAGCTCTTTGGACATGTGAAAGGTGCCTTCACCGGCGCGATGCGCGACAAAGAAGGCCTGTTCAAGGTAGCGCATGGCGGCACGCTGTTTCTCGATGAAATTGTCAGCGTTCCTCTGAACCTGCAGGTGAAACTCTTGCGGGCCATCGAGCAGAAGGAGATTCTTCCTGTCGGGAGCACCAACCCGGAAATCGTCGACGCGCGAATCGTCGCCGCGACCAACAAAGATCTGGCTTCAGCCGTCGAAGCGGGCACCTTCCGCGAGGATCTGTTCTACCGGCTCAATGTGATCGGCATCACGATTCCGCCTCTGAAAGAGCGCATCGACGATATCCCCGACCTGATCCGCCATTTTATTGAAGTCTATAACGCACAGCTGAACAAACAGGTCGATGGCATCGGTGAGCGCACGCTAAGCGTGCTCATGAACCAGCCGTGGAAGGGCAACGTCCGCGAACTGGAAAACGCTATCGAGCGCGCGATGATTCTGTGCGATGGCAACCGACTGGATATGGAGCATTTCCCCCACCTGTACGGCCCAAAGGTCGCCGGGCTGGGCGCTGCCGGCGAGGAACCGGGTGGAGATCTGAAAACTTCGGTGCGGGACTTTGAACGCGGCATGATTTTGAGCGCCCTGAAAATGGCTGGCAAGGACAAGCGACACGCCGCAGAGGTGCTGGGGCTTAGCCTGTCGTCTCTGTACCGGAAGATTGCCGAACTTGGCATCGATAACGGGAATTGAAATCGCCCGCGACGGAAAGGCCGGGAGCCGGGGGCGGGCCAGCCGGGGGCCTTGCGGTCGCGCAACTTAAGAACCTTTTCCGAGGAATCGTTCGATGAAACGCAAAAAGACCAAAGAGCAGTACCGGATGCGGACGCACCTGGTACACGGAAATTTCCAAAGCAAGAAATGGGACTACGATCATCATGTGAACCCGCCGATGTCGGTCTCCGCAATGTACCGGCTGAGCTCAGCCGAGCGCGGCGCGCAGGGATTCATGGACTTTGCCAATGAGACCATCGACCAGACCAGGCACCTGCCGATCTACATCTACGATCGGCTCGAAGAACCGAGTCGCAGTATGCTGGAAGAGAACCTCGCGTACGCGGAAGGCGGGGAAATGTGCCAGACCTTCGCCACCGGTATGGCCGCCATCAGCGCTGTTTTGGGCACGCTGTGCGAAACCGGACACGAGATCGTGGCGCACCAGGTGAC
>CAZTNL010000114.1:0-7750 GCA_964614885.1 uncultured Calditrichaceae bacterium
CCAGTAGGCCAAACGAAACGAGCAAATGCAGAACCGGTGCATACAGCGGCACGGTGTCGCTCTCGATGGTGATTTCAACATACAATCCCTCGCGCACAGACATGATAGCGATTCCGTGAGCAGCAATATCGCCGCTGACCACAACCCTGTCTCCGGGGCGAACCCGCGACGCCTCGATGGCCGCTCGCGGATGCACCCGGCCCAGCCCGGTCGTGTTTATGAAAATCTGATCACCTTTCCCCCGGTCGACCACCTTCGTATCGCCGGTGACAATTTGCACCGAGGCATCTTCCGCCGCCGCCTTGATCGAACAGAGGACTTGCCAGAACGCCTCCATCGTCAGTCCCTCTTCGAGGATAAAACTCAGGGAAAGGAATTCCGGCTTTGCGCCACACATGGCCAGGTCGTTGACCGTCCCGTTTACGGCCAGCTCACCGATATCGCCGCCGGGGAAGAAGATCGGCGAGATCACGAAGCTGTCGGTGGTGACCGCTGTTTTCCCACTGAGTTCGATGACACTGCCATCGTGACGTTTGTCGAGGTAGTCGTTTTTGAACAGCTCGAACACACCGGAATCGAGAAGTTTGTTGGTGAGCAGTCCGCCACTGCCGTGGCCCAACAGGATTTCATTGAAGTCCATTTTGGGCATGGGGCAACGGGCCCGCATTTTGAGTTTCCCGGGGCCGGCGCTCATGGCGCTACCGGGTTTGGGCTTGAATGCGGCCGAAAAATTGTAGTAGGCAGCGCAGGCGCCTTCCGAAGAAACCATTGGCGCTCCCATGGGCGTGGAGGGCGTACACCTGTTCCCGAACATGGGGCACTCATGAGGCCGGCAATTCCCCTTCAGAATCGAACCGGCGATACATTCTTCTGGCTCGTGGATGTCCCGCTCGGGAACGTCAAACTTGAGGTTCGCATTGAATGCGGCGTACTCCTCCCGCACATCCAGGCCGCTCCTGGGTATGACTCCGATACCCCGCCACTCCCGATCAACTGTGGCAAAAATACGATTCATGACCGCACGCGCCTGTGGATTGCCTTCCCGTCTCACGACTCTGCTGTACTGGTTTTGCAATGTGTGTTCGCCCTTCTCCAACTGCTCGACGACCATCAGCACGCCCTGCAAAAGATCCAGCGGTTCGAAACCGGTAACGACAATCGGCACCCCGTACTTTTCGACCAACGGGAAATACTCCTCGTAGCCCATGATCGTGCACACGTGACCGGCCGCCAGAAATCCGTTGATGGTGGTCTCCTCATCCGCCATGATAGCGTCGATGGCAGGCGGCACCAGTACGTGCGAGGCCAAAATGGAGTAATTGGTGATTCCCTGCCTGAACGCGTGTTCAACGGAGAGGGCATTTGCCGGGGCCGTGGTCTCAAACCCTACTGCGAAAAACACCACCTCTTTCCCGGGATTTTCCCGCGCTATTTTCACAGCTTCCAGCGGCGAATAGAGAATTCGAACGTCGCCGCCGCTTGCTTTCACTTCTAGCAGACTCTTTTGCGAGCCCGGCACCCGAAGCATATCGCCAAACGAGCAAATGGTCACGTCTTTCTCTTCCACCAAATAAATGGCTTTGTCAATCAGTTGCAGCGGAGTCACGCACACGGGACAGCCCGGGCCATGAATCATGGATATTTCGTCCGGCAACATGTCGAGAATGCCATTCTTGACCAGGCTATGGGTTTGCCCACCGCAGACTTCCATGATCTTCCAGGGGCGCGTTGTGATCTTGTGCAGCCGCTCTACGGATTTCTGAGTCAGCTCGGGGTCGCGGTATTCGCTGATAAAACGCATGCTCAGCCTCCTTTGTGCAGTTGCGGCGTCTCCGCCGCCGATTGGCTTGCATCGGATCTTAACTCTTCCAGATCTCCCATTTGCTCAAGGTACTCAAACACCTGCCGGGCCTCCTTTTCGTCGACCTTGCTGATGGCCAGCCCGACGTGTACCAGCACGTAATCACCTACGTCAGCGTCTGGCAACATTTCGAGGCTGATATCCTTTTGAATGCCGCCAAAACTCACTTTCGCCATTTTTACGAGGCCGTCCATTATGGTATAGACCTCTTTGATCTGTCCGGGAATCGCTAAACACATACTGACCTCCTCCTTTACTTAGACCGGCTCCGGTTTCGAAGGCGTGGGGCAACCATCACCTTCAGCACAATAGTGTTTCCATTTTCCTTACACAGTTATTATCCCAGCGCCTCGCCTTGATGGTTATGGCGGTCGGGCAAGAGCCACCCGTTGTTGAAAGCCGCGCAAACCATCTGTCCGAACGAAATATTTTCGTCATTGGGCGGCAGGTGTTTGTGAAAATAGAGTTGATATTCGTCCGCAAGGCGCGTGTGCAGCAAATCCACCAGTACCGCGTTCTGCAACACGCCCCCGCTAAACGCGACGCGCCGGGCTTTCGTCTTCAGGGCGACCTCGCCGACGAGTTCGGCAAGCGCCAGATGAAACTTGAAAGCGATCACTTCGCTACTTTCTCCATGCGCGATGTCCTGCAGAATCCGTGACAACAGCCTCCCGAAATAAATATCTCCGTCAATATCATCAAAATGAAATGCACCGCCGTAGCCATCAGCCACTGCGCAATTGCGGGATTGCATGAACCGCCGCGCCTGACGCTCCAGCAGCATGGCGGCCTCACCCTCAAACGAAACCTTATCAGCAAGCCCTAAAAGGCTCGCGACCGCATCGAACAAGCGCCCCATGCTCGAGGTCAGCATGTTTTTCTGCTTTCGCAGCAGGGTTTCATAGATTTTCCATTCCGTGCCGGAAAACTTTTCCCGGAGAATCGGCTGGGCCTCCGGCATATCGCCCCAGAGCGCCAGGGCCGGGAGTCTGGGCTCGAGCGCAGATTTGTCACCGAGCAGGTGCGGGAAATAGTTCAGACGCGCAACGCGTTGCATTTCACCATTTTGCAACAAGAAGAATTCGCTGCCCCACACCGCGCCATCTTCCCCCCAGCCAGTGCCATCCCAGATTACGCCCAAAACGGGTTGCTCCGAGAAGAGAAGATGGTTCTCAGCGAGCACCGCCCAGAAATGGGCGCGGTGGTGCTGCACCTTCAGAAAGGGAGCTTGCAGCTCTTCCGCCAGCTGAGCTCCCGCCATTGTGGCGCTGTACTGAGGATGAGCATCGGCCACCACAACTTCCGGCACAAAGTTCAGCACGCGCTTGAAATGGTCTATGACCCGGAAAAAATTCTGTTCGCTCTCGTAGTTGCTCAGGTCGCCCAGGTACTGGGAGACGTAAATGTTCTTTTCATGGCTGAGCGACACAGTGCTTTTTTGCTGGCCGCCGAGCGCGAGAATCTGCCTGTTCCGGTTGAGCCGTAACAGCGCGTTCGGCACCAATGGCGCAAAGGAACGGGAGCGTCTTAAGAAAATAGGCGTCCGGCTGTTTGGCGCGACCCGAATCACCGAATCGTCCTGCGGCACGGCGATTTCACGGTCGTGCACGAGGAAGAAATCGGCCACGTCACCGAGCAGTTCAAAGACCTGGTCCTCGGTGCAAAGAATCGGCGACCCGGAAATGTTGGCGCTGGTGGCCACCACGGGCCTTTGCAGTCGTTCCATCAGCAAATGGTGCAAGGGCGCGTAAGGCAGCATGGCTCCCCACGTATCCTGACCCGGCGCCACGGAGGCGGCAATTCTGTTCCTGCCGGCCTTCTTCTTGAGGATTACGATAGGCTTTTCTCTCCCCAAAAGAATATCGAGTTCTCTTTCACTCGCATCGACGTCGGGCAAGAGTTCAGTCGGACCGGAATACATCAAGGCAAATGGTTTGACCGGCCTGTGTTTACGCGCCCGGAGTGTCTGAACCGCAGCCTCGTTCTGGGCATCGACCAGCAAAAGATAGCCGCCGATCCCCTTGATCGCAACAATCTTGCCCGCGCGAACATGCCCGGCAGTGGCGTCGACAGCCTCGAGATCACACGCCACAACCCGGCGGGCGGCATCCATAAGAGACAAGCGGATACCGCATTCGTGACAGGAATTGGTTTGAGAATAGAACCTCCGGTCGGCGGGATTCAAGTACTCGGCACGACACCGGTCGCAAAAAGGAAAATCCACCATCGTCGTGTTTGGCCGGTCGTATGGCAATTGCGTGATGATGGAGTAACGCGGCCCGCAATTGGTGCAGGTAATAAAGCCGTAGTTGAACCGCCGGTCGTCCGGATTCTTCAGATCTTCCAGGCAATCGTCGCATGTATCCAAATCGGGCAAGATGAGCACGCTGGCGTGACCGTGAGCGTCACTTTCTGTGACCTGGAAGTCATTGTATGGTCGATTTGAAACCGGTCGCCGCGAAAAGCCGGTAATGGCGGCGATCTTCGGGTAGTCTGACTTTAGCTCCGCGCAGAAACGATCAATGTCGGCTTCGCTGCCCATGACATCGATATGAACGCCGTCCATGCCGTTGTTGACCCGGCCCTTGAGTCGGTACTTTTGCGCCAAACGGTAAACAAACGGACGGAAGCCGACTCCCTGGACTTTCCCCTGAATGTGGATGTGGACGGAAGTTTCGGTATGTGTTGTCTTTGCTCTTGTCAGAGTCAGCGCCATAAACCGGATTCCGGATTAAGAGAACGAAGACAGCGCAACTAACCGGCAGTCAGAAGGATCCATGAAATACCGACGCAGATAGCTGCGGAAGCGAAAGTGATCTGCACCCACTTGAAAGCATCTCCTGACCATCGCAGCAGTCGCCGGACCAGCTTGCCGAGCACCCAGGAGAAACACATCATCGCGAAGATAGCGCCCAGGCCGAAGCCAGTCACATAGGATATTGCTCCGGCCCGGGTCGGCAGAGCCAGTGCCGGTAAAACCCCGAGGATGTGCGAGGTGCCGGCCAATCCGTGAAGCAGACCAATACCCAGTGGCGCGTGTGCGTGTGCGTGAGCGCTGGCAGTGTCGTGCCGGTGAGACTCACGGGAGTTATGAACATGAAAATGCGCATGGCCGGTGCCGTCATGTTCATGTGCGTGATAGTGCACGCGCGAGTTCATGGCCTTGCGGATACCCCATATTCCGATGGCAATGAGGACGACGCCGACAAGCCTCTCGCTCCACTGAGAAAGCAGGTCGATCGGCAAGACCGACCGCAGCAGGAAAACGACGATACCCAGCGTCCAGACCCCACTGCTATGGCCGATTCCCCACCAAAGCCCCACCATCCAGGGTCTGATTTTCCTCGTGACCGTGAAAGGAGCCACAGCGGCAAGGTGATCGGGGCCTATCAGAACATGAACGGCGCCCGCGACCAGACCTGTGAGCGCCACCAACAACAGTTGTGCATCCAAATTCAGCTCCTGCCATACCTAAAGATTTCGACCGTTTCGTCTGTTTCGCGGACGACTGAGACGACAACTAAGGAAGGTGATAAAAATGTACAAAACTCTCTTTAAAAAGACAAACGATATTTGACCGCAACCGCTCTCCTCTATCCAGCCACATAAAGCTCTGCCCTGCGTGTGCCGATATTTTGAATTGAACAACTTGACACCGGAAACGACAACTTGCTTTCAAGCAGCCACTGCGTTTCTGATCATCTGGAGGAATTCCGTGGAAAACAGGCACAGCAACTGCTGGGAGGTGACAAAATGTGGTCGCGAGGAAGGTGGAACCCATGTGGCGGAATTAGGTGTTTGCCCCGCCTATACGGCAAAAGCCGGCAGGGCTTGCTGGTTGGTTGCCGGCACCTTTTGCAATGGCGCGGTCCAGGGCACGCAAGCGCAGAAAGCGGGCACTTGCCTCATCTGCGATTTCTACCGTCAGTTCGATCTGGCCCACCGCAGTGCAGTCCGTCGAAACTTCGCTCACCTGCTCAACCAAAGATAGCGTCCGACCGACGTCCAAAAAAGAAAGACCCGTGCGCAAAGCACGCCACCTAAAAGATTGAGGTGATTCCAATCCGGCGGGGCAATCCTCCCCTCCACCGAATGCCTCACAGCCGTTTTTCAATCGCCTTATCGATATCGACCAGCGTGTATTTGATCTCGTAGGGGTCCGAATGGTAGTAGTTGCCGTGGAAGGGCCCGTCCAGGACGACGCCTTTCGCGTCGAGCATCCAGATGCTCGGAACGCCGTATTTCTGGGTCTCGTCATCGGCGCGGAACCTGCCCTGCCAGTCATAGATTTTCCCATAGCCGGCCCCCGGCCTCAGATCCGCCCGCGCATTCAGCATTAGGCGGTTTCGAACATCAAAGTAAGGCCGCACTGGTATAAAACCGGCCTCGAACGAGGCTTGCGTGCTGTCAATGAACGCCTTGGCCGCGGCCTGAAATTTTTCAGAATCGTCAGGCTCATCCAGAAAGACACGCGCTTCGAATCCGTAGAACCTGGTTGAATAGACCGGCGCGCAGGCCACTGGAATGATCTGCACCGGCATTTCCTCGTACTTGGTGTGGATAAACCGCATTATCTGCAAGTCCTCGAACGAATCCTTGCACCAAATCCCACCAAGCTTGTTTTCGCGGCCCATGGCGCCACCACCAAAAATATAGAGGACGTTTACCATAACATCATCGCCGGCCGCGCAGAGTTCGCGCAACTTGTGGTGCTCCATTTTTTGATCGAGAACGAACGCTTCCGGGGAGATGGCCTCGCCCGGGCGGTACGCTTTCCTGCCGGCGGTCCGCTCGTCGCCGGCGGCCGAAAAAAGAGTGAGTGGTCGCACCGAGAGCATCGTGTACGATCCGAGTGCCGCACCGACCTTGAGAAAACCACGCCTGTTCATCCTAATACCTCGCTGTGTTTGGTTCTCGACAGCTCTTTCCGGTTATCACCGGTAAGATTGGTCAAAGTTTTCGCGCTGACTTGTGGAACTCGGGCACGCCTTCAAACGCGCTCAAGCTCTCCCCAAAAACCCGCTCGAAGGTCGAGACAAACGCCTCCCTGTCCATGTCTCTGCTTGTCGCCAGCAAAAATTCTGATATCTTGGCGCAGCCGAACTGACGGCAAGCGCGATAAGCGAATGCGTACGCCGAGTACCATGCCTGCTGGTCGCCCGCTTTCACCTCCGGTAGTTGAAATAGATCGGCCGCTGAAATATAACCACCGGCGCCGAGCTCCTCGAGGCATTTCGCATTGTACGCCTCGGAGGTGCCTGGACTCTGAAAATAGCTGCCATAAATCCGGCTTAGCGCGGTGGTCAGAAAGGGAAGGTCCGGGTTGAGCAGCGAGAAAGCCGCCTCAGAGGCATCATCCAAATTGAACGGATCGGGCGAGACGATGCCGCCGCACAGATCGTCGAATGTGTAAACAACGGTCTCGCCCGTCTCCAAATCGTAACGGTACGGGATTTTCTCCTGGGCATCGATCGCGAAAAGAGCCGCCAACTCTTCGAAATGCACGTCCTGTATGTCGAGAATCATCTCCGGAGGTGGCTGGTCTTCCCGGTAGTAGTAGATAAAATGCTTCGTCTCCTGCATTTTCCAGTCTTTTTGCCAATCGATGAGCTGCTTCAACTGGTGGCGAAAACGAGCGTCTTCGTCAAATTTGATCAGCAACAGGGGCTGCAGGGGCAGGTCCAGGTTTATCGCCGCAAGCTTGAGGTAGTCGCGCCAGCCGGCGCCAAGCGGCGTCTGGAGCAAATCCGCGTCCGCATCGCGCACGGCCTGGCGAACGATGCGGGCAATCTGGACATCGCTCGCGTCAGGCCAAGGATTGGACAATGCGATCTGGGCGTGCAGACTCAACACAGCGAGCAGGCACAGGCTGGGCAGCCACGGCCGGCC
>CAZTNL010000115.1:0-7708 GCA_964614885.1 uncultured Calditrichaceae bacterium
GAAGTCTTTGCCGCGCGCCGATTTGAGCTCGTGAATCATCACGCCGCGCAAATGGACGTTCGCAAATCCGTGGCGGACCCGGGCTTTGACGCCAGAATTAATGTGCTTGGCACGCTGAACTTGCTGCAAAGCAGCGTTGAAAATAAGGTCGGCCGGTTTGTTTTTGCCTCAACCGGTGGGGCCGTTTACGGTGAGCAGGAGGCCTTCCCTGCGGACGAGACGCACCCGACGTGGCCGCTTTCGCCCTACGGCATTACCAAGCTAACCTGTGAAAAGTACCTGTTCTATTTCCGGCAAGTGTTCGGCCTGCCCTACCTGGCCTTTCGCTACGCCAACGTCTACGGGCCGCGGCAAAACCCACATGGCGAGGCGGGCGTGGTGGCCATTTTTATCGAGAAACTCATGCGCGGCGAGCAGCCCGTGATCAACGGCGACGGCAGGCAGACTCGCGATTACGTCTACGTAGCCGATCTCGTGCGCGCGCACATCGCCGCTTTGGAGTATGCGGAGAGCGACGTGTTCAACATCGGAACCGGGATTGAAACCGACGTGAACACAATATTCCGCTATCTGAATGAACAAACCGGGGCGCGTGTTCAGGAGAAGCATGGACCGGCCAAACTCGGCGAGCAGGAACGGAGTTGCCTGTCATTCGCCAAAGCCGAGTCTGTGCTCCACTGGCGACCCGAAATCGATTTGGAAAGTGGCCTCGCGAAGACGGTCGCGTATTTTCACAGTGAAGAAACACAGGAACAGGCGAAACAGTGAATTCAATGGCTGAAAATCACGGCATATTAGGCCAGTCCGCTGCGATCCAGCAGATATTGCTCACGATCCGGCAAGTAGCGCCAACCGATATATCGGTCCTGGTGGTCGGTGAAAGCGGCACCGGCAAGGAGTTGGTGGCCCAGGCGATTCACGCGCAAAGCAACCGCAGCGATAAGCCGCTCGTGGTGGTCAACTGCGGGGCTATTCCAGAGGGTATCCTTGAGTCGGAGCTCTTTGGCCACGAGAAAGGCGCCTTCACCGGCGCCGTCGGAGCGCGAAAAGGCTACTTCGAACTGGCCGATTCCGGCACGATCTTTCTTGATGAGATCGGGGAAATGCCACTGGCCACTCAGGTCAAGTTGCTGCGGGTGCTGGAAAATAAGGACTTCATGCGTGTCGGTGGCAGTCGCCTGCAAAAAGTCGACGTGCGCGTCATTGCAGCGACGAACAAGAATCTCGACAGCGCCGTGCGGGAAGGCGAGTTCCGCGAAGATCTGTACTATCGCCTCAATGCGATACACCTTCGCATCCCGCCCTTGCGGGAGCGTCGCGAAGACATCGCCCTGCTGGTGCGCAAGATCGCGGCTGATTTTACCCGCGACAGTCATATCGAATTTGCCGGTTTCACGGAAACAGCGCTGCGGCGGATGGAGGCCTATCCCTGGCCCGGAAATGTTCGCGAGTTGAAGAATGTTGTTGAAAGCATGATCATTCTGGAGAAGGGCGCTTCCATCGACGAGCTGGCGCTCTCCCGCTATTTGAAGTTGCAGGACGGGAGCAGCTCGCGGAACCTGCCGGTACCGACGAACCGCTCATCGGAGCAGGTGGAGCGCGAGTTTATCTATCGCGCGCTCATCGATCTCAAGTCTGAGATTTCCAAGTTGCGCGAGGATCTCTATCAGAACATGTATTCGCCCGAGCAGCCCAAGTCGTTACCTTTCTACTCGGAGGTCGTGCCCGGCAGAGACGCAGAATTTGCAGGCGAGGTGGCGCCGGAGTCCTCTCTGGAGGGGAAGACGCTCGAGGAGGTCGAGCGCTTCATGATCAACCTTGCCCTGGAACAATTCAACGGCAGCAAACGTAAGGCGGCGAAGTCGCTCGGGATCAGTGAACGCACGCTCTACAGAAAGATCAAAGAATATGATTTGCCCTTTTAGGATCCGTGGCCGACGACCGAAGTCATATTGCATAGGCCCGTTCTTCGCGCTAATAGTGGCCTTGATCCTGAGCGCGTGCGGTCCGTACTCGTTTTCGAGCTCAGGTGCGTCGCACCTGAAAACCGTGGATGTGCCTGTATTTCAGGACCAGACTTCGGAATTCGGAATCAAGGAAAAGCTGACCGACGAGGTCATCGCACAGGTAACCCGCGACAACACGCTGCGTGTCACCGACCGGCGCAACGCGGATTCAGTTATAGAGGGCAAGGTGACCCGCGTGGAGGACCAGGCCGGGGCGTTCAACACCAGCGAAAGCGTACAGGACATCAAGGTTTTTATCACGGTGTCGGTGAAATACCAGGACCTGAAGAAACGAAAACTGGTGTGGGAGGACGAATTTACAGAGTGGGGAACCTACAATCCGAACGAGGGTACGCAGAGTCGGGAGAACGCCATCGACGAGGCGGTTCGAAAGATCGCGACCGATATTCTGGATAAATCGGTCTCCGGATGGTAAAAATTTGTTGCGATGCGGCACATAATTGCTTAAGTTTAGTAAATTTGTTGTGACAAGCGAAGCGATTGGATAGAGAAATGTCTGGGATAAATCAAAGGGATCTTGAGTTTCTCGAAAGTCGTCTGAAGGAGCAGCCGGATTCCATGATGTTCGCCCGGCTTGCAGACTACTATCTTGAGATGGACAGGAAGTCCGAAGCCATTGCCCTGTGCGAGGATGGCATCAAGAAACATCCCTACTATGCCACCGGCCACTTTGTGCTCGGGAAAAGCTACCTGGTCAGCAAGATGTACGAAGAGGCGGAGAAGGAGTTCAAACGCGTCCTCCTTTTCGACCCGAAGTATCTGGCCGCGCACAAGCTGTACGGCGACCTGATGCGCGAGATCGGCTGGGAAAACACTTGCGTGGCAAGCTACAAAAAAATTCTGCAGATCGATCCCCTCGAGGAATCCGCCGCGGAATTTCTGGAAAACAACTCCGAAGTCGATGAACCGGCGGCAAGTGCGCCGGAAGCGGCCCCTGCCTTCGAGCCTGAACCAGAGGCCTCTTCAATGAATGAAAGCGAGCCGGCTGCGGTCCAGCCACAGGCTCCTGAAGAGGATATCTGGCCATACCAGCCCCCAGCCCAAACGCAGGAAACCGGCTACAAGCCGAACCTTCCCGAGCCGTTCTCAGAGTCGGAAGACGCGGATTCGGTTCAGGCCGGATTTGATATAGAGGAACCCGTGCCGCAGGCGACAGAGCCCGCGGCCGCCGCGCCACCGGAGCCCGCTCCCGAACCGGCCTCTGCCATCGAAGAAGTCGGACCGATGCCCGTGACCCCGGAAGAAGAGGAGCTGATGTTTAAAGAGCCGGAGCCCCTCGCGGCGTTTCCCGAGGAGCAGGTCGAGGAGGCGCAGCCGGAACCCGAGGCGGAAGAAGTCGATGAGCAGAAGGTCGACGAGTTTTCGTACATTCTGGACGACATTTTCAGAGACGGGGGCGACGACGCAAACGGGCAGTCTTTTCAACCGTCCGCGCCGCCCACAACCGGACTCAACGACGACATCGATATCTTTCTTGGAGAATCCCAGGCTGTTGAGCCGGAAGCTCCGGAGACGAGTTTCAAGCCACAAAATCAGCCTGAGGACGTGCAGGAAACGCAAGCACGCTCCGAACCTGAAGAGACACCGCCGGAGCCGCAACCGATGCCGCGTCCCACCGTGATCGACGAACTCACGCCTTTCACGCCTCCTGCCGCCAAAGAGGGGCGCAGCAAGAAGGGCCGGGGGAAGAAGCAAGGCGACAAGATTGTCACGCCCACGTTGGGTGAGATTTATGCCGCCCAGGGGCAGTATGGCAAGGCGATCGATGTTTTTGAGACGCTCATCAAGAAGTATCCTGACAACGAATTCTACAAGCAGAAGATCGACTTGTTGAGGAAGAAGATGGCAGAAGTGGCGGATGCGCCGTCGAATTGAGAAGGTGCAGGCGCGCCTGCGCGATTTCGAACTGGACGCGCTTCTCGTTTCATCACTCAGCAATATTCGTTATCTCTTCGGTTTTACCGGGTCGAATGCAATCGCGCTGATTACATCCGGCCCGTGTTTTTTTCTGACGGACCGCCGCTACCGTGAGCAGTCGAAACAGGAGGTTCGGCAGGCAGAGATCTTTGTCGCCGAAAAGGATCTTTTCAGCCTGCTCCGGCGCCTGCCCGGCGCACCGGCGCTGGCCAGGCTTGGCGTGGAGGCGGCGCATATGAACATGCGCGAGTATGCGCGCCTGCGAAAAATTCTTCCCGGAGCCAAGCTGGTCGCTTCTGAACGCATCGTCGAGCGTATCGCGAGCTGCAAGGAAGATGCGGAAGTGGCCAGCATCGGAAAGGCGGCCGCCATTTGCTGTGAAGTGATCGCAGAGGTCGGGGTACTTTTGCAGCCCGGCGTCTCCGAGCTGGAAATCTCGGCTGAAATTTCCTACCGTACGCGCCTGAGGGGAAGTGAGAGGGATCCATTCGAGCCGATTGTCGCGAGCGGTGTCCGCTCTGCGTTGCCCCACGGCATTTCATCCCCCAGAAAAATAGAAGCGGCCGAGCTGGTGGTGCTCGATTTCGGCGCGACGGTCGATGGTTACGCTGCCGACTTCACCCGGACCGCCATCGTAGGCACCCCGATGGCGGAACAACAAAAAATGGCCGACGCGGTACTGGCGGCGCTGGAATGCGCGGAGCATGCTGCGCGTCCCGGTCTGTCCGGTCAGGAACTGGATGCCGTGGCCAGGCAATCGCTGCTGGAGGCGGGGTACGGACAGTACTTTCAGCACTCGCTCGGGCACGGCCTCGGCATCGATGTGCACGAGCTGCCACGGGTCGGCGAGCGCAGCAGCGATCCGATCGAGTGTGGTAACGTGATCACGCTCGAGCCGGGTATCTATGTGCCCGAAACCGGCGGCATTCGCATCGAGGACGATTTTCTGATTACACATGACGGAGCCGAGAATCTCACACCCGCGCCCAGGGGGCTTATCCACGCCGGTTGACGCATCGGCAGACCTTTCCGTGGCCATCGTGACCTACAACAGCGCTGAGCATATCGCGGCATGTCTGACGTCACTCGTCGCGGACACGAGCGAACTTTGCGTTCAAACCACCCTCGTCGACAATGCCTCCACCGATGCGACTCTGGCAAGCATCGAAGCGGCTGTTTCCCAACTATCGGACCGCCGGCACTGGTTTGACGTGCACGCCAACAGCAAGAATATCGGTTTCACCCGCGCGCTCAACAGCGCCCTGAAGTATTGCGCCGGGAAATATGTGTTGGTGCTCAATCCCGATACAGAGATCCTGGCGCCCTGCATGGACACCCTTTTCCAGGCGTTGCGGCAGGAAGACAATGTCGGTGTCGTTGCACCGCAGCTCCTCAACAAAGACGGTTCCGTGCAGCCGTCCTGCCGTCGCTTCCCGCGTCGCCGCGACGTGCTCTTTGAAATCAGTGGCTTGAGCCGCTTGTTTCCCCGAAGCCGGTCCTGCAATTCCTGGAAGATGGGAGACTTCGACCACCGCTCGCGGTCGCTTGTCGACCAGCCGCAGGGCGCGTTTCTTCTGTTCGAGCGAAAGCTACTGCTCGAAGCCGGTTTCTGGGATGAACGATTCCCGATGTTTTTCAGCGATGTCGACTGGTGCTTGCGTGTGCGCCACCTCGGTTACAATATTCTGTTCGAGCCGGCGGCGCAGGTGATTCATCACAAAGGCGCTTCCGTCTATAGCGACCGTTCGCGCATGATCAGGTCGTCACATCGCTCGTTTTACCACTATTTTCGGAAGCACTGCCGGAATATTCTGTTTGTAAATGAGTTTCTGGGACTTATATTATGGGTAACCGCCGCAATCCGTGTGGGGCTGTTTCATCTGGCCGGTTGCCTCAGGAAGTCGGGAAAGCAATAATTTCAGGAGCGCCTTGATGCAAAACAATACGCAGGTCGAAACCCGTAGCGAGGATGGGGTAGGCATCATCGAAATCGGCGGTGAAGTGACCAGCTTTTCGGAAAAAGTGTTGGAAAGCGGCTACGAACAACTGTCGGGTCAGGGGCTGCAGAAAATCTGTTTAAACTTCGCGAAAGTAAGCTACATCAACAGCGCGGGCATGGCGATCATCATCGGCATTCTTACCAAGGGCCGCGCGCGCGAACAAACGCTCCGCTGTTGCGGCCTGACCGAGCACTTCCAGAAAATCTTCGAGATGGTAGGCATCACCAAGTATATGCCGCATTTCGCGTCGGAAGAGCTGGCGCTGAAGGATTTTTAGAGCACCCGCAGGGAGCTAGAAATCGAAGGCGATAACAAAGCTGAGGTCTTTTTGCCGTCGCGCCAGAAACTGTCCCTGCGTTGAATGGCCGGCCAGCGCTTCCAGAGCCAGCCGCATGCTGCGCGAGCGGCTTTGACCGATCTCAACACCGACCTGCAGGTTGAAATCCGGGCTCCAGCCCAATTCCTGCCGGCTTTTGGCGTCCAGTGCCAGGTATGGGGAAATCGGCTGCGGGTTGCCGCTGCGCCATTCGAAACCCGCCTGCACGCCCCACCGCCTGACTTCGCTGCTGTCCTGCCGGTTCACGACCATGTGGTAGGCCCAGTTGATGCCCGTATAAAATCGGGTGCGCCGAAAATCTCTGGACGCAAACAATTGGAGTATTCCCCGACTGAACTTTTTCGGCCGCGAAAAGGGCAGACGCTCATTGCGAAAGAGGGCGATAGACCCGCCGACATCTTCGATGCGGTTGAAGTCGTCGCCGAGGTGACTGCTGATGTGCATCCAAAGCAGTCGCAGCGAGGTGGCGCCGGCACGCAGGTCAATGGGAAAGGCAATCGTATAGTCGGTCGACTGCACGGGAAAGTCAGGCGTTTGCAGTTTCAGCACGATAAAGGTGTTGCCCTCCACGCGCAGTTGCACCGGCAGGTGTTTCAGGTGAAACTGAATGAGTCCGACCGAGTAGCCGATGTTGCCGTTGAATTCCTGCCGGGGCGACCGCATCCTGGCGCTGAGCTGGACCTCAGTCGGGTCCGCAATTCTGGCGGCGAAGATCCGGCTGCGCGGGAAAAACGACACCCGCTCCGAAGTCTGCGCGATGGTCTGGCTCCGGCTGGCGAGGAGCAGAGCGAGCATCCATAAGAGTGTTTGCAGCATCCGTGGCAGCTTCATATCAGATGGGTCGCTGTTGAATGAGAGTGCGGTAGCCTGTCGCATAATATACGGACGGTTTTTTTCTTTTTCAACTGTGCGTCGTGGCGCTTGCGGCACATCGGTTCTTCGGCAGAATTTCCGGTTTCGCTGAGCTACGGAATGCATGACGGCGAAATGTTGTTACATTTTCCAACCGGAAGAATGCCCCTAACTTTTACCTGATTCCTTTTTGCCTATGCAAGCGAAACGCGCGCTCGTCCTGCTTTGCCTCGCCGAGCTCTTCGGCATGACCGTCTGGTTCAGTGTCTCGGCCATTGCGCCGGCTCTGCAGCGGGATTTTTCCTTTTCCGGCGGACAGATCGCCGACATGGTTTTGTCGCTGCAGTTTGGTTTTGTTATCGGCACTCTCGTGATAGCCTTTGCCAATCTCGCCGATGTTTTCAACACGCGCCGGCTGTTCGCCCTGTTTGCCGTATTCGCGGCCGCGACCAACCTCGCGTTGATCTGGTTTGGAAATACTTTCGTGGTTGCCATGCTGCTGCGTTTTGCCACCGGCTTTGCGCTGGCCGGCGTTTACCCGCCGGGAATGAAAATTATCGCCGGCTGGTTTCGCA
>CAZTNL010000116.1:0-7704 GCA_964614885.1 uncultured Calditrichaceae bacterium
TTATACAATTTTGATTTAAAGGGAAGAAGTGTCATTACTTCCCTTTTTCTTGTGAGGCGCCCGTTCTGTGTCCGGGCTGAGATGAGCTGTGTCTGTGCGGGGGTGGGTGGTGATGTTTGTTTTGAGGGCGATTGCGCCCTAGTGTTTTGGAGTTTTCTGTTATGGCAAAAAAACTAGCTTTAGATAAGATTCGCAATATTGGCATCATGGCGCACATCGATGCCGGCAAGACCACCACGACGGAGCGAATCCTCTTCTATACGGGAATGATTCATCGCATGGGTGAGGTGCACGATGGCGCCGCCACCATGGATTGGATGGAGCAGGAGCGTGAGCGTGGCATCACGATTACTTCTGCCGCGATAAGTTGTGTCTGGGATAATCATCGGATCAATATCATTGATACGCCCGGACACGTCGATTTTACCGTCGAGGTCGAGAGGTCTTTGCGCGTGTTGGATGGTGCGGTTGCACTGTTTTGCGCGGTTGGTGGTGTTGAGCCGCAAAGCGAGACCGTGTGGCGCCAGGCGGACAAATATGGTGTGCCGCGAATCGCTTTCATTAATAAGATGGACCGAACAGGCGCCGACTTTTACGGTGCGCTGAATATGATTCGTGAGCGTTTAGGCGCGAACGTCGTCCCGGTGCAGTTGCCTATCGGTGATGGCGATATGTTTACCGGCCTCATCGATCTGGTCAAGATGAAGGCGGTTGTTTACAACGAAGACACCTTGGGCACCACGTGGGAGGAGATCGAGATACCCTCCGACCTCGCCGAGAAGGCTGCAGAATACCGGACGCAATTGCTCGAGTCTATATCCGAGTTCGATGATTCGCTCCTCGAAAAATACCTCGAGGGGGAGAAAATAGAAGAGGCAGACATCGTGCGCGCGATTCGCAGCGCAACGGTCAGTGTGAAGATTACCCCGGTCATGTTGGGGTCGGCTTTCAAGAATAAGGGTGTGCAACGATTGCTGGACGGCATCATTAGTTATCTACCGTCCCCAAAGGATGTTCCCGAGATCGTTGGTGTACACCCGAAAACCGAAAAAGAGCTTTCGCGTAAACCGGATGAGAGTGAGCCCTTTTCAGCTTTGGCGTTCAAGATCATGAGCGACCCGTATGTGGGTCGGTTGACCTACTTCAGGGTATACTCAGGGAAAATGCCTGCGGGCAGTTATGTTTTGAATGTGAACTCCGGTAAGAAGGAGCGCCTGGGCCGCATTCTGCTCATGAGCGCAAACAAACGTGAGGATGTTGAGGAAGTTCGCGCCGGTGACATTGTGGCCGCCGTCGGCTTTCGCGACACCCGGACCGGCGATACGTTATGTGCGCTAGGCCAAGGAATTTTGTTGGAGTCCATGAATTTTCCGGAGCCGGTGATCGCTGTTTCTATCGAGCCGAAGACCAAGGCGGATCAGCAAAAGCTCGGTGTTTCGCTCGGGAAGCTCGCCGAGGAAGATCCGACCTTTAAGGTGCGGACGGAAGACGAGACCGGCCAGACGATCATCTACGGCATGGGAGAGCTGCATCTTGAGATTCTTGTGGACCGCCTGTTGCGTGAGTTTAAGGTGGGTGCAAATGTGGGCCGGCCACAGGTCGCGTACAAAGAAGCGATCACGGTGAAAGCTGAAGGGGAGGGCAAGTTGGTTCGCCAGAGCGGTGGCCGCGGACAGTACGGGCACTGTGTTATTGAAATCGAGCCTGCTGAGCCTGATGCTGGATTTGTCTTTGAGAACAAGATCGTTGGCGGTGCCATTCCGCGCGAGTACATAAAGCCCTGCGCGGACGGAATGAAGCAAGCGCTGTTGAATGGCGTGATCGCTGGGTACCCGGTTATCGACGTGAAGGCGACCCTGCTGGATGGTTCTTACCACGATGTGGATTCGTCGGAAATGGCCTTCAAGGTTGCCGGATCTATGGCCGTCAAGGATGCGGTCAAGAGGGCGCACCCGGTGTTGATGGAGCCGATTATGGATGTGGAGGTTATCGTTCCCGAGGAATACCTGGGGGAAGTGATGGGAGATTTGAACAGTCGCCGGGGCAAAATTAAGGGCATCATGCCGCGCAAAGATGCGCAGGTTGTGTCCGCAGGGGCTCCTTTGAGTGAGATGTTTGGCTATGCGACCTCTCTCCGGTCTCTTACTCAGGGCCGCGCGATTTTTACGCTGCAATTTGACAAGTACGAGCCCGCACCCAAGTCGGTGGCGGAGAAGATTTTGGAAAAAGTGAACGCTGTCTGATTAATTCGCTCAATTTACTCATCTGAAAATTTGAAAAAATTCGTTTAAACTGGAGGCATTATCATGGCGAAGCAGAAATACGAGAGGAGCAAGCCCCACGTTAACATAGGCACGATTGGCCACGTCGATCATGGCAAGACAACGTTGACGTCCGCTATTACTGTCGTCTTGAATAAGAAGGGGCTGGCTGATTATATGAGTTTCGACCAGATCGATAATGCTCCGGAAGAGAAGGCGCGTGGAATAACCATCGCCACGGCGCATGTCGAGTACGAAACCGACCAACGGCACTATGCGCACGTCGACTGTCCCGGCCATGCTGACTATGTTAAGAACATGATTACGGGTGCGGCCCAGATGGACGGTGCCATTCTCGTGGTTAGTGCTGCAGACGGCCCGATGCCGCAGACGCGCGAGCATATTCTCCTGGCACGCCAGGTAGGTGTTCCGTACATCGTCGTCTTCCTCAATAAGGTTGATATGGTCGACGATCCTGAGCTGCTCGAGCTGGTTGAGCTTGAGCTCCGCGAGTTGCTCAGTGTCTATGATTTCCCGGGCGATGATATACCGATTATCCCAGGAAGTGCCCTCGAAGCGCTCAATAACCCTGAGGATGCCGAGAAGATTGAGCCTATCATGAAGCTGATGAAGGCGGTCGATGAGTACATCCCGACGCCAGCCCGTGACGTCGATAAACCGTTTCTGATGCCGGTCGAGGATGTTTTCAGCATCACCGGCCGCGGTACTGTTGGAACGGGCCGTGTGGAGCGTGGCAAAATTACGACTGGCGAGGAGGTTGAAATTCTCGGCCTTGGCGTCCAGAGAAAGAGCGTAGTAACCGGCGTCGAAATGTTCCGCAAGTTGCTCGACTACGGTGAAGCCGGCGATAACGTTGGCCTGTTGCTTCGCGGCGTAGATAAAGACGAGCTGGAACGCGGCATGGTCGTCGCGAAACCGGGTTCGATTACCCCGCATACGAAGTTTAAGGGCGAGGTTTATGTCCTGAAGAAAGAAGAAGGTGGTCGTCACACGCCGTTTTTCAATGGCTACCGTCCTCAGTTCTACTTCAGAACGACCGATGTGACCGGAGTGCTCAACCTCGATGAAGGCGTCGAGATGGTCATGCCCGGTGACAATGTCAATATGGAGGTGGAGCTGATTTCTCCCATCGCCATGGAAGAGGGTCTGCGCTTCGCTATTCGCGAAGGTGGCCGCACGGTTGGGGCCGGCGTGGTGACGAAGATTCTCAAGTAGAGCCTGTAGTTGGATTCGCGAGGCTTCAAATGACAGTAGAAATTGTGGTTTTACCCATTTAATCTACAGGAGTGACCAATAAAGTGGTTGGACAAAGCATTAGAATTAAGTTGAAGGCGTATGACCATCGTCTTATCGATAAGTCCACGGATAAGATTATTCGTACTGCCAAGGCGACGGGGGCTGCGATTTCCGGCCCGATTCCGCTGCCGACGAAACGTTCTTTGTACACGGTATTGCGTTCTCCGCACGTCAACAAGAAGTCTCGCGAACAGTTTGAGACGCGGATTCATAAGCGTTTGATCGATATCTTGAATTCGACCCCGAAGACCGTCGACGCTCTCATGAAGCTGGAGCTCCCGGCCGGGGTTGATGTTGAGATTAAGGTGTGACCAGCGCGTAGCGCCGGTTGGGTAAACGAATTCTAACGAATGATATGATATGGCTGGTTTGATTGGTAGAAAGCTGGGAATGACCCGCGTCTTTGATGGCAGCGGGCGATCGGTGACGGTTACGCTGATAGAGGCGGGGCCGTGTGCAGTTACCCAGGTCAAGACGGTAGCCACGGACGGTTACGACGCGATTCAGGTTGCGTACGACGAGAAGAAGGAAAAGAACTCGAACAAGCCGGAGGCCGGGCATTTTTCCAAGGCGGGAATCAAACCGCGGCGAATCGTTCGCGAGTTTCTGAATGCCGGTGGTGCGGAGCAGTACAAGCTCGGCGACGAATTAGGGGTCGACTTCTTCAGTGAAGGGGATCGGGTGACGGTTACAGGTCAGTCGAAGGGTAAGGGATTTCAAGGTGTCGTCAAGCGGCACGGATTTGGTGGCGGACCCAAGACTCACGGGCAGAGCGACCGGCTACGGGCTCCCGGCTCAATCGGCCAGGCATCGTATCCGGCGCGCGTCTTCAAGGGTGTGAAGATGGCTGGCCGCACCGGCAATGACCGTGTTACGCTGAAAAAGCGACGCGTAATACGCGTGATTCCTGAAAAGAATATCCTCATGTTGGAGGGTACGGTTCCCGGGGCCAACTCGGGCATTGTGCTAATCAAGAGATAGAAGCATGCAACTAGACGTTCATAATACCAGTGGTAAGCCGACCGGCAACAAGGTGAAGCTCCCGCAGCATGTTTTTGGCTGTGAACCGAACGAGCACGCCGTGTATTTGGCGGTCAAGGCGTACCAGGCGAATCAACGGCAGGGAAATGCTGCCAGCAAGAACAGAAGTGCCGTTTCCGGTGGAGGCCGTAAGCCCTTTAAGCAGAAGGGGCGTGGCGCAGCACGCGCCGGCTCCAGCAGGTCTCCGGTCTGGGTAGGCGGAGGGCGTGTGTTCGGCCCGCAGCCACGCGACTACACGATGCGCCTGCCGCGCAAGGTCAAGCAGCTCGCGCGTGCATCTGTCTACTCGGACAAGGCGAAGAATGCGCAAGTAAAGCTGGTCGAAGACTTTAAGTTGAATGAAGTCAAAACGCGCGAAGTCTCGCAGATGCTGAAGTTGCTTGGCGCTGATGAAGGCAAAACGCTGTTGTTGCTGACCGAATACGATGCCGACATCCTCAGGGCGGGACGCAACATCCCCGACTTGAATATTCGAGTCGCAACGACGGAATCGACTTACGACCTTCTCAATTGTAAGCATCTCCTCATACAAGAGGGCGCCGTTGAAAAGCTCTCGGGAGCCCTGAAAAGATGAAGCCGTTCGATATGGTTTTGATAAAACCCATCATGACCGAGAAGATGCTTGGTTTGCAGGAAGACGCGCGCAAGTACGCGTTTGAAGTGGCCAGAACCGCCAACAAGATTGAGATTAAGCACGCCGTTCAGGGCAAGTTTAATGTGGTCGTCAGCGACGTTCATACGGTGAATGTAAAGGGCAAGAGCAAGCGGATGAACTCGCAAAAAGGGTTGACCAGAGGGAGACGGTCTGATTGGAAGAAGGCGGTGGTGACCCTCGATGAAGGATTTAGTATTGATTTGTTTGGTGAAAAGCAGTGACAGGATAGGCAATCATGGGCATTAAGACATTCAAACCAAAGACTCCAACGCTGCGCCACAAATCGGTGCTGACCTTTGAGGAGATTACTTGCAAGGAACCAGAAAAGTCGCTGGTGCGTCCGCTGAAGAAGTCGGGTGGCCGCAACAATCACGGTCACGTGACGACTCGGTTTCGTGGGGGCGGGCACAAGCGTCGCTACCGGCTGATAGACTTTCGCCGCAGCAAAGATGGTGTGTCGGCGCGAGTTGCCACCATAGAGTACGACCCGAACCGTTCTTCGAATATCGCGTTGCTGCATTACCGCGACGGTGAAAAGCGTTACATCATCGCACCGCTGGGCTTGAAGGTGGGCGATGAGCTTCAGTCCGGGATGGAAGCGCCTATTCGCGTAGGCAATTCTCTGCCTCTCAGCAAAATTCCGCTGGGAACGCTGGTTCACAATATTGAGCTGGTGGAGGGCAAGGGCGGACAGATGGCGCGTGGCGCTGGAACCTATGCCCAGCTGATGGCAAAAGATGGTGACTATGCACAGCTGAAGTTGCCTTCAGGCGAGGTGCGGATGGTTCGGCAAGCCTGTAAGGCCACGATAGGGCAGGTGGGCAACGTGGATTACGAGAATGTGTCCATAGGCAAAGCCGGAAGGTCGCGCTGGGCCGGCCGCAGGCCGCATGTGCGCGGGGTCGTGATGAATCCTGTAGACCACCCCATGGGAGGTGGCGAAGGGCGCAGTTCTGGTGGGCGGCATCCCTGTTCACCATGGGGTAAGCCGGCGAAGGGTGGCAAGACCAGAAAGAAGAAAAAGTCCGACGACTACATTGTAACTCGCAGGAAGAAAAAGTAAGATAAGAGTAGAACACCATGCCACGTTCGATTAAGAAAGGCCCCTTTGTTGATGAAAAGCTTCTGAAGCGTGTTCAGGAGATGGGCAAGGGCAGAGAGAAAAGAGTTTTGAAGACCTGGGCACGGCGGTGCACGATCACGCCGGATTTTGTCGGTCACACGCTTGCGATCCACAATGGCAACAAGTTCATTCCGGTCTTTATCTCGGAGAACATGGTTGGTCACAAGCTCGGAGAGTTCTCTCCAACCCGCACTTTTCGTGGGCACGGCGGGAAATCTGAAAAGTCTTCGCGGAGATAACCCTTAAGGTAGAGTTGGTATTATGGAAGCTCGTGCTGTTGCAAAATACGTGAGGATGTCCCCTCGAAAGGCGCGCAGGGTGGTTGATTTGGTGCGTGGAATTCAGGTGGACCGGGCCTTGAACATGCTGCACTTTACACCAAAGGCCGCGGCGCTGCCTATCGAGAAGACGTTGCGGTCGGCAGTGGCCAATATTCTCAACGATGAGAGTGCATCGAAAGTGGAACCAGAGAATTTGTTCGTCAAGGAGGCCTTCGTCGACATGGGCTTCAGTTTTCGTCGCTTTCGCGCGGCGTCTATGGGAAGAGCCATGCGCATGAAGCGCCGTACCTGCCACATTACGATAGTGGTCGCGACTAAATAGGCCGCGAATTTAAAGAAAGCGGAGGTATTTTTGGGACAGAAAACACATCCGGTCGGCATACGACTCGGTATTATTCGTGACTGGGAATCGAACTGGTATGACGAGCGTGGCTTCGCGGCCAAGCTCGATGAAGATTTGATGTTGCGTCGCTACATCCGGCAGAGGCTGCAGAGCGCTGCGGTTTCCTCGATTCGCATTGAGCGCACGCCGCAGCGAATTACGTTAACGATTAATACCGCCCGCCCTGGAATTGTAATCGGTCGCAAGGGCGTCGAGGTTGACAAGCTCAAAGAGGAACTGCAGAGGTTGTCGAAAAAGGACGTTCAGCTGAATATCAACGAGATCAAGAAGCCCGAGCTGGATGCCTATCTGGTCGCTGAAAATATCGCCAGCCAGCTGGCCTCGAAGATGCCGTTTAGGCGCGTTATGAAAAAAGCGGTTATGAGCACCATGAGAATGGGCGCAGAGGGCGTTAAGATTGCCTGTGGCGGCCGCCTGGGTGGCGCGGAAATGGCTCGGCGTGAGAGCTACAAAGATGGTAGAATTCCACTGCATACCTTGCGCGCGGATATCGACTACGCTCGGCTCACGGCGCAGACTCCCCACGGCTCGATTGGTGTTAAGGTCTGGATTTGCAAAGGCGAGATAATCGGCGCGGAAGGAGAGAGAAGCCATGTTAATGCCCAAACGAATAAAATGAAGAA
>CAZTNL010000117.1:0-7690 GCA_964614885.1 uncultured Calditrichaceae bacterium
GAAGAGAATTCGGGCCCCAGGTAAGACCCCTGCTGCGAGTCCTTTTTCCCGTCTGCGGAGCGCTCGTTCCCGAGGAGTTGGTACCAGGCAAAAAGTGCAGCGCCAAGCGCGCCGCCCGCATCACCGGCGGCCGGCTGGATCCAGATATTTTCGAACGGCCCTTCGCGCAAAATACGGCCGTTGCCAACACAGTTGAGGGCTACGCCACCTGCCAGGCAGAGATTTTTCTGCCCCGTCGTTTTGTGAATGTGTCGTGCCGTACGCAGCATCACCTCTTCGGTCACTTCCTGCACCGAGCGCGCCAGATCCATTTCGCGCTGGGTAAGCTCGCTCTCTTTCTTCCTCGGTGGGCCATCGAAGAGCTCGTTAAACTTGCCGTTGGTCATGGTCAGGCCAGCACAATAGTTAAAATAGTCCATGTTCATCTTGAACGACCCATCCTCTTTCAGATCGACGAGATTGTCGAGAATGGTCTGCACGTATTTCGGCTCGCCGTAGGGCGCCAGCCCCATCACTTTGTATTCGCCCGAGTTAACCTTGAAGCCAGTATAGTAGGTAAACGCGGAGTAGAGGAGTCCCAGCGAATGCGGAAAGTGAAGCTCCGCGTCAATTCCTATCTGATTATCCCTGCCGGTTCCGTAGGACGTCGTGGTCCACTCTCCGACGCCGTCCATCGTCAGAAACGCGGCCTCCTGAAACGGCGACGGGAAAAAGGCCGAAGCAGCATGCGATTCGTGATGTTCCGGGAACAGCACATCGCCTTCGTAACCGATCTCCTTGCTGATCAGGTCCGGGATCCAGAGTTTTTTGCGCAGCCACAACTGCATGGCCATGACAAACGACTTGAGACCCTTCGGCGCGTATGCGACATAGGTCTGCAAAATACGCTCAAACTTCAGGAACGGCTTATCATAGAAAACCACATAGCCGAGGTCGTCAATGCCGATGCCACCCGCTTTCAGGCAGTACTCGACCGCATTTACCGGAAAATCCTGATCGTGCTTTTTCCGGGTGAAACGCTCCTCCTGAGCGGCCGCTACAACCTTGCCGTCCCGCACCAGGCAGGCCGCAGCATCATGGTAGTAGCACGAAATTCCAAGAATATTCATTCTCCCTCCTCAAGTAACCTCCGATGGGTTGCTAAAAAGCCGATACTTCGGCGATACTGTCACGTTCTGGGTAGCTGTCAACTCGCTATACCACTCGACCATTCGCCTATAGTGCACGTCAGGGTCGAACTCGCGTTCAGCCTTTTCTCTGGCCGCTTTGCCAAACTGAACAGCCCGTTCCGGATTTTCCCACAAGGCGCCCATCTGTTGTGCAAGCGCGTCTTCGTCTCCGGCGCGAAAATGCAGGCCGTTCTCTCCATCGTCCACGAGTTCAGGCATCCCCCCCATATCCGAGCAGATGACGGGCTTGCCATAAGCAAACGACTCGTAAATGACCAGCGGCGAATTATCATACCATTCCGACGGCACGATGACGGCGCGCGCCCCTCTGACGACCTCCTGCAACTCCGTGCCGGATTTGAGCCCGAGGAAGCGAACATGTTTCAAGCCATGTTCGGCCACAAAAGCCTCGAGCTGCGGCCGCTGCGGCCCGTCTCCAACAAGGTAGAGCGGCGCGGCCGGATAACTTCTGGATGCCCGCAGCAAAGTCAGAATGCCCTTTTCATCGGCCAGGCGGCCAAAGTAGAGCAAGTAGCTGCCGGCAGCAAACTGTGGCGTAAACTCCTGGAGATTGATCGTGTAAAACAGGTGCCGGGTTTTCCCCTCGCCAACGCCGGCCCGGCGGAACTTGTCCCCCATGAAACGGCTGGGCACGTGAAAAAGATCAATATTTTTTTCATAAATGCGGCTCCAGCGATGTAAGCTGCTTTCCAACGCGATCATACTGCTCGCCACCATCGAGTTTTTGTGGCAGCGTTCCCGGACCGGATGCAGAAGATTGCCGTCGAGACACTTCTCGCAAATTGCTCCCGTGCCAGGATTGTACAGGCGATAATTTGGACAAACAAGCTTGTACTGGTGCACCGTCTGGATAACGGGAATGCCGAACTTTTTCAAAACCGGCAATATCGACGGCGACAACTGATGGTCGATCATGTGCAGATGGGCCAAATCCGGCTGCGTCCGCTCAAGCAGTTGCTCCAGCTTTCTCCCTGCCTCCAGCGAGTAAATCATCCTGCCGGAGGCTCTCAGGAAAGTGGCGAGCTTGCCGGCCACGCTGTTTTGGCCGTAGTCGATGTTCGATACAAAATAGGGCCGGTAGTCAGAGGGAAAATTGTCCGGATGGTCCATGGCAAACGGAATCACTTCATGCCCGTTGGCTTGCAACACCTTGGAAAGTTCGAACATGTAACGTTCGGCGCCCCCTTTGACGAAATAGAATTTGTCGACCATCAGGATTTTCATACGCCTGGTGCTCCTCTGGACGGCAGGGCGCTTCGCCGTGACGCCCCAATCTGCCCGATGGGAGAGCGCCGGGTATCTCTCTGCTCCTGCATCAGGCGCTGCCGTTTTTTCATGGCAATCTCTACCATTTTGACCCGGCGCAGGGAAGCGGCAATTCCCGCCAGCGCCGCAAACGCCAGCTTGACCCGGTAGTGCTGGTACTCAGGACCGATATTAATAGCCACGATGAAGGCCATGACGCCGCTAAATATTCCGATCGCTACGCTGTTTATCATTGCATCCTTCAGCAGGATAGCGCGGTAGGATTCTCTGAGAAGGACGAGTAAGAGGACAGCGAAGAGAATGGCGCCGGGAATGCCGATCTCGGCCGCGTATCGCAAAAACTCATTGTGTACGGGATGCCAGAAATTAAACTTCGCAAATGAGTGCCACTGGTAGTTATTCAACCCCACACCGAAGAATGGATAGGACTTGATAATGGGGATGGCAATATCGATCATGCGCGCGCGGAATCTGCCGTCAGCTCCGGTTTCGAAACGTGCCTGAATGACGTCCATGTTGATCAGAGCGATGAGTGCGCAGGCAATCACGACCGCGGCAAGCGCGGCAACATACTTTGGTTTCAGGAGGCCACGCCGCATCAAAAGCACCGACA
The DNA here is from genome assembly GCA_964614885.1 of uncultured Calditrichaceae bacterium. Taxonomy (GTDB): domain Bacteria; phylum Zhuqueibacterota; class Zhuqueibacteria; order Oceanimicrobiales; family Oceanimicrobiaceae; genus JAJDAG01. Next base: position 3,070 of record CAZTNL010000117.1, read on the forward strand.
TGACCGCGATTGCGCAGCCAAATCCCGCCCACGATGAACGCGACAACGACAAAAACAAGCCCATCAACCCAAAACCGCATGCCGCCATCAGCACCAACTTGTATTTCGACCGTTTGACAAAAATGGCCATCGTAACCGCCATCGGCAGGAGCATGATCAGCAATATGCCATACCGGTTCGGGTAACCGACTGTGCCCCTAACCCTCGAATTGATTTTGGCCAAGGCCATTTGCCGTTCGCCGAGAAAACCGAGGCCCAGACTGCTCCCGAGGGCGCCTTGCAGGGTACCCAAAACCCCTTGGAAAAACATCGCATACAAGAGCATGTTCACAACGAAAAGCAACTCTGATTTGGTGCGCATATTGTTTGCCAAATAGAGATAGAGTAGGAACGATTTGAACGCAAAAAAAATGCCGACGCCTGATGCGCGCAGCGCAATGGCGTTGGACATGGAAAAGCAGCTCCAGATCATCATGGCGATGAGCATTAGCCCGATTGGACCTAGCTTCAACCGCGCGTTTGAGAAGAGGTTGGTTCGGCTGATCCACAGCATGTAAACCAGCACGAGAAACACGTCCTGAATCATGATGAGATCTTCGCTCATGACTCCATCAAAAACGGCGCCCGTCCCGAGCGGGATACAGAACAAAGCCGCGCCCAGAAAGAAGCGTTCGACTTTTCTTGCAGACATCTTAGTGACTCCCTCGGCCGGGCCGGCTTTCACGCAGTCTGTAGATCGCCGTGGCCAGTCCGTTTTTTTCGACGTCAAAATATATCTGCTTCAGGCCATCCTGTCGCGCGTTACGCGCCAAGAGGAATTTCAGATCCGGATAGTCCTGAAGATAGCGCTCGTTCAAAACGATATGCGTCACCTGACGATACCGGGCATAGGCCAGAATACGCTCAAAGCTGTTCGTCGGGATGGTTACCGATTCGACAATATCATAATTCCCGGCATAGAAATCAACGGCATGGTTTCGGCTCATGATCACCGGTGTCCCGTCATAATGCGCCTTCAACCACAAGCCTGCCCGCTTCTGTTCCACCGCGTCGCCCACATATTCAGTAGTGCCAGCGCTTCGCGCAACCACTCGACCAAGCTCCGGCAAAAACGTGACCAAAAACAACAGGATGGCCAGAATAGCGCCGGCGACCGTGCGGGCGCTTATCGTTTTCTTCCAGGCTCGGCGGGTAATCGGCATGAAATCCGACAGCCGCGCATAAACGATGGCCGCTCCCTGCCCGATAAAGACGGCGCACACGGGCCACATGGGACTCAAATAGCGCGGATTGAGATGAAACGCCGGCACAAACAGAAGCCAGAAAAAGACGAGATAGCTGAGCAGAAACACGATATATTTCGCTTTTTGCACCGGCCAGGCCAGGCCAAACAACCCCACTCCCATCAGCATAAGCGGCAGCGTGGTCAGGAGCGGGGGAATTCCACGCTGAAGAATATTAGACACATTCTTGATGTACTTGGTGACAAACGGAACCACCCTGACCCTCCGAACGGGATTTGCGCCCCCGTGGGTGCTTTGCAGAAACGTTCCCTGGTGAAATACCTGGTCGATCGGCACGGTCCGGTTCGCGCTGTCGAGGGCGCGAAATGAACGCTGTTTTCCCTGAAGCGGCATCGACATCTGCTGGTTGGCCGCTCCCTTGGCGCTGAGCGTCCAAGCGCCGGTCGTGTGCTTCAGAAACATGAGATAAGGCGCAGCAGCGAGGGAAAAGCCGAACAGCAACGCCGGCAGCAAATATGCCAGGCGCAGCGGCCGTACGAGAAACGATTTCAGAAAAGCTGCCGCGAGCACCCAACCGAGCAGCATGAGCAGAAAGCCGACACCGAGGGGGTGAGCCAGATACGCGAACCCGGCTGCGGCGCCGGCCAGAAACGCATATCCGACAGAGTAGCGCGACAGCGTTTTCAACCCGAAAAGAACAGAAAATCCACCGAAAAGCATCGTCAGCGGCTCGGTCAAAATCAGGGTATCCTGAAAGGCAAGAGGCGGGAAAAGCGCAACAAAGGCAGCCGCCAGGATGCCGGCGCGCGCGCCGAAGACATGCCGGGCGATATGGTAGGCCGGGATGACGAGCAAAGCGCCCGCCACGACCGATACCATACGGGCACCGAACTCATAGTCTGTAAACAGGTGGCATGAGAAGGAAATCAACCCGGGCAAGAGCGGAGACCAGTACGTGTGCAAACCGGCTGCCAGACCATCGAGATAGCCGGAAACACCCAGCTTAAGATAATTGACTTCGTCAAAAGCAACGGCGTAGCGGTAACGGACCATGAAAATGCGCAGAGCGAAGCCAAGCAGCGCCAGCGCAAATACCACCAGGCCCGGGTCAATTCTGCGATGAATTTCGTTCTTCTGTCCGTATTTTCGAACGCCGGGCCGGCGCACTGTTTCAATCATTGAGGCGTTTCAACCCAATTCTGTTTCAAGGTGAATCAATTCCCCTATCCAAATCAGAGAAATTCTCCGTTTTTGCAAATTCCGCGCCAGAACCCGGCCGGCGCTTAGCCTGCAACATATTCTTCCCACGAGCGAATCTCCAGGCCGGATAAACCACGTTTGTCGACTGCTTCCACGAACCGTCTGGCGAGCTGCAGATTAGTGATCAGAGGAACACCAAAATCTACCGCGTTTCGGCGAATCAGATAGTCGTTGGTCAGCTCCTTTTCCTGGAAATTTTTTGGGATATTGATGACCAGGTCTACCTTCCCGGACCGAACATAGTCGATCACGTTGGGCGTTTTCTTTTCGAGGGGCCAGTGCAGCACCTGCGAGTCGATTCCGACCTGCTTCATAAATTTTGCCGTCCCACTCGTGCAGTAGATTTTCACGCCGAGCTTTGTTAGAATGCGTGCGCTGTCGATGAAATCTGCCTTATTCTCCATGGGGCCGGTCGAAAGCAGGATGCTCTTGATCGGAATCCTGAAGCCGACGGAGATCAGGGCCTTCAGGAACGCCTCCTCGAAATCCCCGCCGAGACAACCCACCTCGCCGGTTGAAGCCATTTCCACGCCCAATGTCGGGTCGGCGCCGGCCAGGCGGGTAAAAGAAAACTGTGGCGCCTTGACGCCGACATAGTCGAGCTCCATAAACGATTTGCGAACTTCTCCTGTCGGGGCGCCCAGAAGCGCCCGCACCGCAAAATCGATAAAGTTGTGCTTCGACACCTTGGAAACAAACGGGAAGCTCCGCGATGCGCGCAGGTTGCACTCGATAACTTTGACATCGTTGTTGCGGGCGATGAACTGAATATTGAACGGTCCGGTGATCTGGAGCGTCCGGGCGATTCTTCGGGCGATCGATTTCACCTGGCGCATGGTTTCGATATAGGTTCGTTGCGGCGGAAAAACCAGCGTCGCGTCTCCGGAATGTACGCCGGCGTTTTCCACGTGCTCTGAGATGGCATAAATCGCCAGTTCGCCGTCGCGGGCCACTGCATCAAATTCAATTTCCTTGGCGTTTTGCAAAAACTTGCTGATGACAACCGGGCTATCGCTCGAAACTCCGGCCGCACGTTCCAGAAACCGCATGAGCTCATCATCAGTAGACGCGACGCCCATGGCCGCACCGCTCAGCACATACGAGGGTCGCACCAATACCGGATAGCCCACCTTCTGAGCAAAACCTTTGGCCTCATCGACCGACACGAGCTCAGCCCATGCCGGCTGGTCGATTTGCAGCTCGTCGAGCAGCGAGGAGAAGCGGTGCCTGTTTTCAGCCCTGTCAATGTTTTCGGGCGTTGTTCCGAGAACGTTTAACTTTGCCCGGGCAAAACGTAAGCCGAGATTGTTCGGCGCCTGCCCTCCCATAGAGATAATCAAGCCCAGCGGCCGTTCTTTCGCATAGATTTCGGAGACGCATTCAAAACTCAACTCGTCAAAATATAGACGGTCGCACTCGTCATAGTCGGTACTCACGGTTTCCGGGTTGCAATTGATCAACACGCTCTCGTGCTGCAAATGCCGCAGCGTGGTGGCGGCATTGACACAGCACCAGTCGAACTCAACAGAACTCCCTATCCTGTAAACCCCGGAACCCAGCACGATCACCGACCCGGTCTTGTCGTAGGCGACATCGTCGGACGCACCGTGATACGTCAGGTAGAGATAGTTTGTCCGGGCTGGAAACTCCGCGGCGAGGGTGTCGATCTGCTTGACGTGCGGCCGGAGACCGTAGGCGTGGCGTAGCTGGCTGACTTCATCCTCCCGGCAGTTCAGAACTTTGGCGATTTGCAAATCGGAAAATCCGGCGCGCTTGGCCTGTAACAGCGTGCCTTTAGGACAGATTCCGTTCGCATAGCGCGCCAGCCCGGATTCGACCTTGAGAATATTTTCAAGCTTGTGCAGGAACCACGGGTCGATGCTGGTCAGACGATGAACTTCGGCGACCGGCATGCCCGATCGCAGCGCCTGCGCGATGGCGAAGATACGCTCGTCGGTCGGTTTTTCCAGCTCCTCACGGACCTGCTCGTAATTCAAATGGTCGTTACCGGTCAGGCCGATCACGCCAATATCGAGCATGCGCAGCGCCTTCTGCAGGGCCTCCTCAAAGGAACGACCGATCGCCATTACCTCGCCAACGGACTTCATTCCCGAACC
>CAZTNL010000118.1:0-7687 GCA_964614885.1 uncultured Calditrichaceae bacterium
GGCCGGCTTCGAACATCGTCCGCAGATAAGCGCGGATGAGTTGGTCCGGGTCCGGAGCGGCCACCAGATCCCGGTGAAGCAAAAGCGCGCCGTTCCAGCCTTCGGAATGCCACGTGATGGGTTCCGGCAAAGAGGTGTCCTGCAATTTCTCCGGCATCGGGTAGGCGGAAATGTAGAAATAAGGTTCAGCGATACCCTCGTCGCCGGTTGAGAAGCCGAAGCTCATCTGCTCGTCAGCGCTTTCCTCGTCCGCGGGGTCGACGTCCGGAACCAGGCGGCCGGAAAACCAGACCAGCGCCATGTCGAAATGGTGCGACCAGATGCTGATCGGGCTGGACTCTTCCCGCATGCCCGACCGGAATTCATCGAACACCATAGCGATTTGACCGAGCGCCTGCCAGAAACGACCGGCCGCCACCGGGTCATATTCCAGCCGGGTGGTGTCTGAAAACTCCGCCTGGTCGATTTCGGCTTTGATGTTCAGCGCCGCCAGCGCCTGCAACAGTTTTTGGCTGAACTCGGAAACGGACTGCCCGCGCAGGGGCATGCGCCAAGGCTCTCCGGCGCTGGCGTTGACGACCAGCTCGTGTGCGACCAGGTCCAGCTCCAGGCTGAAGGTAAAGGCCGCGGCTTCGGCAGGCGCGGGAATGGGAGGCGTCACCAGCCCGCGCACGCCCGGGCGCAAACTGATATGCCACCAGTGCTTGCGGCGCGGCGTCAACGCTTCACGCACGGCGCCGATGACTTTGGCATAAGCGTGCAGGGTATCACGTGTGCCCCGCCACTGTTCCAGCGGCAGGCCTGGCAAAGAGAGATTTCTCATGATTCGCTTTCCATTTCTTCCTGTTCCACTCCGATGACCTGCCGGACCGCATCGACTGTAATTTCCCCGTGTGACGCGTGAAAAACGACGCGGCCGTCGCGAAGGATGAGCATTTGCGGAGACTGGTGTCGAACCTTAAAACGCGAAGCGATTTCATCGGAGAGCGCCGGCCGGGCCAGCAGGTCGAGATAGTAAACTTTCAGCCTCTCGGATGGGATGTCCCAGCGCCGCTCGATACGACGCTTGACGGCGAAACTGACGCCACAGCGCACGCTGTGTTTGAAAATGGCAACAGGGCCGTGCTTCGAAGCGTCCTCGATTTCCTGCAGTTGCGAGCCGCGTTCAAGCTTGATCCATTCCAGCATCGACTTTTTCCGTTTATTGAAAAACAACATGAGTCAGAAACTCTCTTCCTGTACAAAGCATTCCATGAAAATTCGGGTATCGATGCGCCGGTCGGCGCTTCAAACACGAGAGCCCCGCCTCTCAGGCAGGGCTCTCGTCAAATCAGCTATCCCTGTTGCCGCGCCTTTCGGTGCCGTTTCTTCGCAAGGTTCTTCGCGATTTTTCTCTGTTCGCTGGGCTTCAAGTAGAAACTCTTGCGCTTCACGTCTCTGTGAATTCCGGCTCTCTGGCACCGCTGCTTAAATCTTCTAAGCGCGCGGTCTATCGACTCGCCGTCTCTGAGCGTGATCACGATCATCTTCATCCCCCCTTTCGCGATTTTTCGTTTTTCTTTCTCCCATCGTTTTCATATAGTCGTTAAACCCTTTCTTCGGTCAAAGGTTTCGAATTCTTGATGCGCCGCCTTCTCAGACTCCGTTTTGCCTGTGGCGAATGGCCTGCGCCTGCTCTTCAAACTTCTTGCCTTCATTTTCCTGTCCCAGCGCCTTGTACAGCCTGGCCAAACTGTTCAGAATCGGCACCATGCTCTTATGGTGTTCGCCGTATGCTTGTTCGCGGATATCCAGCGCATGCCTGTAGTACGTAATGGCCTCCGAGAAATTGCCGCGCGCCTTGCACAGGCCGGCGATGTTGAACATGGAGGCCGCAACGTTCGGGTGGTTCGGTCCGAGCGACGTCTCGAGCATTTTCAGCGCCCGCTTGTACAGGCGTTCGGCTTCGGAGTATCTTTGCTGCACGTCGAAGAGAACAGCCATGTTGTTCAACGCTGCCGCCAGGTTTGGGTGGTCGCTGCCAAGGTTGGCTTCGATGATCGCAGCAGCGCGTTTGTACAGGTCTTCGGCCTCAGCATAGCGCGCCTGAACTTTGAACAGCGCGGCCAGATTGGTCAGTGCGCCGGCGACCTCCGGATTTTCCGAGCCCAGCAGCTTTTCCTTGTTGGCCAGCGCCCGCTTCAGCAGCGGCTCGGCTGCATAGAGATTCCCCTGGCTTTTGTAGAGTTCCGCCAAATCGGTGTAGAGAGCGCTGGTCTCAAGACTCTCCTTACCGTAAATTCTTTCTTTGACCGCGAGCGCCTGCTTGTACAGAGGCTCTGCGTCGGTGTACTTACCTTGCGCCTTCAGCGTCGATGCGAGATTGTTCTTGGCGATGGCAACCTCGGGGTGGTCCGGGCCATACGCTTTTTGAATGATGGTCAAAGACCGGCGCAGAAGTTTTTCCGCCGACCGAAAGTCCCGCTGTTCGTCCAGCAACACCGCGAGATTGTTAAGCGTGGTGGCCACCAAGGGGTGTTCTGCGCCCAGCGCCTTCTCCCGGATCTTGAGCGCCTGCTGGTAGAGTTGCTGTGCCGACTTTTGATTGCCCCGCGCTTTCTCGATAGCCGCCAGATTGTTAAGCGAGCCGGCGACATCGGCATGCTCATCTCCCAGCCGCTTGCGGCGAATTTCAAGGGCTCGCTTGTGCAGCGATTCGGCCTGGCTCAACCTCCCCTGCTCGCGCGCCAGGACGCCCAGGTTGTTCAGCGAGGAAGCGATATCGGGATCGTCCTCTTCGAGTATTCTCTCGCGGATTGCGAGCGACTGTTTGAGAAAGGACTCAGCGAGGGAATAGTCGCCGCAGGCCTTGTACAGCTCCCCGATATTGTTGAGAGACACCGCGTTGTCCGGGTCATCATGAGGGAACAGCTTCTCGGCGACCTCGACGATCTCATCAACCAGCTTCTCCGCCTCCCGATAATCCCCCTGCCCGTAGAGTTTCGCCAAATTACTGTTGAGTTCGTTCCAGCGGTTGCGCATTATCTATTGATCGGTTCCGGCAAAAGTCGTTTATTCACTGCAAGTAGCATAATAAATATATACCTGCAAAGCAAGCGGAATCGGTGAGAAGTTGCCAGCGGACACCTTCGTTTCGCAGATAACTGGAATATCCGATCTGGCGATGCCGGTTAGTTTCCTGTAATTGCAACAAGCAGCGACTCATATCGAAGGGGCTTCATGCCGGAAAACTTAGTTATCGTGGGCAACGGCATCGCGGGGGTCACGACCGCGCGCCATGTGCGCAAACGCAGCGACAGGCCCATCACCATCGTATCCGCCGAAACCAGGCATTTCTTTTCCCGCACCGCGCTCATGTACATCTACATGGGACACATGCGATTCGAGGACACCAAGCCATACGCCGATGATTTCTGGCCGAAAAACCGCATCGAGCTCGTGCACGATTGCGTGCAGCGCGTCGAATGCGACAGGAAACAGCTCCTGCTCCACAGCGGCGGCACGCTCCCTTACGACAAGCTGGTGATCGCCACCGGTTCCAAGTCGAACAAGTTCGGCTGGCCGGGTCAGGATTTGCCCGGCGTGCAGGGTTTGTATTCTTACCCGGACCTCGAATTGATGGAAGAAAACACGCGTGACATTGCGCACGCCGTGATCGTTGGCGGCGGCCTCATCGGCATCGAGGTGGCGGAAATGCTGCTATCGCGCGGCATTCCGGTCACTTTTCTCGTGCGCGAGGAGTTCTACTGGGATAACATCCTACCGAAAGACGAAGCGCGCATGATCGGCGACCACGTCTGCGAGCACGGGGTAGACCTGCGGCTGCAAACCAATCTAAAAGAAATTCTGGCGGGCGAAGACGGCCGCGTACGCGCAGTGGTCACCGATTCCGGCGAGGAAATCCCCTGCCAGTTCGTCGCCCTGACGCCGGGCGTTACGCCGAACATCGACCTGGCAAAAAACTCGGGAATCGAAACCGGCCGCGGGGTGCTCGTCAACGAATACCTGGAAACCGGCACTGAAAATGTTTACGCCGCCGGCGACTGCGTGGAAATTGTTGTTCCGGGCGAAGAGCGGCACCGCATCGAGCAGCTTTGGTACACCGGGAGAATGCAGGGCGCGGCGCTGGCAAAAACCCTGTGCGGCGAGCGCACACGCTACGATCGCGGCATCTGGTATAACTCCGCCAAGTTCATGGATATCGAGTACCAGACCTACGGCTTCGTCAGCAACGTGCCGCGGCCGGGCGAGGCTTCCTTCTACTGGCAGCATGCCGACGGCCGCCACTGTGTCCGCATCGTTTACGACGCCGCCTCCGAGCAGGTGGTCGGCTTCAACTTCTTCGGATTGCGTATGCGCCAGGACGTTTGCCAGGGCTGGATTCGCGACAGACTCAGCGTCGATGAGGTCGTGGCCCGTCTGCGCGAAGCCCATTTCGACCCGGAATTTTTCAGAAGATTCGAACCGGAAATCGCGGCTGAATACAATCGCCGGCGCGGCAAAGCCATCGAGCTGCGCGGCAAGCTCGGCTTCATCCAAAAAATATTTGCCTGAACCTAACCAGCCCGGACGCCATACCCGAAACAGGAAATCATGCCAGCAAACAATACACACCAACTCAGCGCACACAAACCGTCGCCTTTTCTGCGTATCGCAGGATTGATTCTTTTCCTTGCCGGGATCAGCGTTTTCACCGGCAGCCTGTTTGTCGGCAACTACCGGCTTACCGGGGACACGCTGCAGGCGCTCTCCACAACAATTCCGGCGGAGCGTCTGGCGAAGATGGCGCCGGCGCGGGACCGCGTCTACACCTCCAAGGCGGCGCTGTTGCGTGACATCGAGAATCTGCTCAACGACGACGGTCAGGTTCAGCCCTACCAACTCGGACAGTACAAAGTCGCCATTCTGAAGGAAGCCAATTTCGGACCGCTGAAGTCGCATCCCGGGCTCTTTTTCCTTTGCAGCGTGGTGCTCGCGTCTCTGGGAGCGCTGCTTTTCATTCTGGCGGGTATGAAGACCCTGCCGGGCATAAAGAACGATCACCTCTTTACCCGCTCGGCCACGAGCCGCGGCATCATCGGCATCGTCACCGGCGTCTATCTGATCTCGTTTTACGTGCTGCTCTACTGGTTTCCCGAATATCTGGTCAACCTGTTCATCCTCATCGATCCGGTGAGCGAATTTATTCGCGGCCTGCCGGCGGATCGCTGGTTCCTCTACGGCACGCTCTACACCTTCGCGGTCACGGTGATGGGGGTGCGCATGTTCGTCAAGTACCGCCACAACCGTTACCACCTGGTGCGGACGAGTTCGGTGATCTTCTTCCAGTTCGGCTTCGCTTTTCTGCTGCCCGCGATCATGGAGCGGCTCAACCAGCCGAGTATGGATTTGAAAAATTCGTGGCCATTAAACTACTCCTTTTTTATGGACTGGAATCTCAAGACCCTGCTGAGCAGCGGCGGCTTCGGCCTGTTTCTCCTCGTCTGGGGCATCGTTCTGGCGCTGGTGGTGATTCCGACCATGACCTACTTTTTCGGCAAGCGCTGGTACTGCTCCTGGGTGTGCGGCTGCGGCGGCCTGGCCGAGACCCTCGGCGACCCGTTTCGCCAGCTTTCGAACAAATCGCTGAAGGCGTGGAAGGTGGAGCGCTGGTTGATCCACTCCGTCCTGGTTTTTGCCGTAGCGATGACGGCCATGCAAATCGCCAACTTCGTCTCGAACGGCAGCCTGTTCGGCAACAGCACCTGGCGCGTGAACCAGGCCTACTCCTTTCTCATCGGCTCCACCTTTGCCGGGGTCGTGGGCACCGGATTCTACCCGCTGATGGGCAACCGGGTGTGGTGTCGCTTCGGCTGTCCGCTTGCGGCAATTCTGGGCATTGTCCAAAAAATCAAGTCACGCTTTGTCATCACCACCAACGGCGGGCAGTGTATTTCCTGCGGCAATTGTTCGACCTACTGCGAGATGGGAATCGATGTGCGCTGGTACGCCCAACGCGGGCAGAACATTTTGCGCAACTCGTGCGTCGGCTGCGGTGTGTGCGCCGCCGTCTGCCCCCGCGGTGTTCTGCGGCTGGAAAACAGCGGCCCGGACGGACGAATCAACCTCGTCCTCGAAGACGAAATCGGCGCCGGCCAATCCTGACAGCCTCTTCTTCAAAGAACATCTCTTACCTCACGGCGCTATTTTCTCTTTGCGAATCGCCTCGTTTCTTCTATCTTTGTATCATTCCGGAAGCAAACCCGACAGGAGGGACGATGCAACCGTGCCTGAATCCGCGCGTGAAAATATGCTGCATCAGCAGCGTCGAAGAGGCCTGGCTCGCCATCCGCTGCGGCGCGTCGGCGCTCGGACTCGTCTCAGAAATGCCGAGCGGGCCCGGCGTCATTTCCGAGGCGCTCATCGCTGAAATCGCGGCAAGCGTGCCTCCGGGCGTCACCACCTTTCTGCTGACCAGCAAACAGGATGCGGGAGAGATCATCGAACAGCACAGCCGTTGCCGGACGAACTGCATCCAAATCGTTGACCGTCTCCTTTCCGGTAGCTACGCCGGGCTGCGGGCCGCTCTGCCCGGTATTTCCCTGGTGCAGGTGGTTCACGTAACCGGCGACGAATCGGTCGCGGAGGCCGAGGCCCTGGCGCCTGAGGTGGACGCCATTCTGCTCGACTCGGGCAATCCCAACCTGAGCACCAAAGAGCTCGGAGGAACCGGGCGGACTCACAACTGGGCGATCAGCAACACCATCCGCGAACGGATCGGGAAGCCACTTTTTCTCGCCGGGGGGCTGCGACCTGAGAATGTACGGGCCGCGGTCGAAACCGTGGCCCCCTATGGCCTTGACATCTGCAGTGGCGTTCGCGCAAACGGCAGCCTCTCTGAATCCAAAGTCGCGGCACTTTTTCAGGCGCTGGAAGACATGAAAGGAAAGCGATGAAAATCTCAAACCGAATTCGACGCAGCGCAGGCTTTCTGCTTCTCCTTTTTTGCGCCGGCCTGCTTTCCTCCTGTGTCACTCAGAAACAGGAAAGCGATTCGAAGTCACCGCTCTACGTCAGCCCTACTGCCCGCGACTTTTCTGAAAACCCAAAGCTTCTCGAACGAATTCTCTTGGGACCGCACGGCTACTTTCGCTTCATCAACATTCCGTTCAGCAACGAAGTGTGCAAACGATTCAGCGGACTTCTCCAGGGCACCCCCTCGTTCAACCTGCACGGAGACGCCCATCTCGAGCAGTATGCGGTCACCGACCTTGGCAGAGGACTCACGGATTTCGACGACTCCTCCACCGGGCCGGCGCTCATCGATTTGATGAGATTCGGAGTTTCTCTGCATCTGGCCTGCCGGGGGCGCGGCTGGGATGCAAAGGCAGAACCTCTGTACGACCGCTTTCTCCAGGGCTACCGCGAGGCGCTCAGAGATCCCAGCACGAAAGCGCCCGAACCGGCCGTTGTCAAACGCATGCGCGCCCGGTTCAAATTCGACCGACCGAAGTACTTCAAATGGATCGCCAGCGTCATGGATGAGATGCCCGTTACGGAAAAACGGCAGGTGTCGAGCGCGCTCAAGCCTTATTTTGAAGCCATGTATCTTGAACACTCGGACTTACCCCGAACCTTTTTTGAGATTGTCGAAATGGGATATCTGCGCATGGGGATCGGTAGCGCGCTCGATCTAAAATATCTCGTG
>CAZTNL010000119.1:0-7659 GCA_964614885.1 uncultured Calditrichaceae bacterium
TTTTTGTATGGGGCGGATAAAGAGCGAAACCCGGAACGTTGCCCAGATGAAACATCAGAATATCGTACTCATATTCGACCTGGTGCAAACCGAAGACAAGCAGTTTTACATCATGATGGAGTATATTGACGGCATCGATCTGAGCCACCTGATGCGGCGAGGGAAAAACAAGGACGTTCCCATTCCGGCGCACCTCTCGGTGCATATCGTGGCTGAAATCTGCAAGGCGCTCGATTATGCCCACAACTGCCGCGACGCGCAAAACAACGAGCCGCTCAATTTGGTTCACCAGGATATTTCGCCCAGCAACATTATGGTGACGAAAAACGGCGGCGTCAAACTCATCGACTTCGGCATCGCCGCGATGCAAAGAGAGCCCCTGGGGGACGCTGAAACCGTTACACTCCAGGGCAAATTGCAATATATGTCCCCGGAGCATGTCTCTCCGGAACAGTTGCTGGATAAGCGCTCCGATATCTTTTCTCTCGGTCTGGTGCTTTACGAACTGCTGGAAGGCCGGCGCTTTTTTCAGGAGGTCGAAACCGGGAAAATAATAGAGGCGCTGCGCAACGGAAAAATTAAAATGCCCGGCTTCTGGGCCACGCCCAAGCCGCTGCAGAAAATCCTGCGCAAGGCGCTCGCCGCCGATCCCAAGAAACGGTTCCAGAACGCCAATCAGCTCTACATCGACCTGGTCACATTTCTCGTCACCAGGACCGATACCAGCGCCATCGACATGCAGTTGGGAGCTCTGGTGGCCGACCTGGCAGACACCGCGCAGGGACCGTCAAACGGCGTCCAAACGTCCGGCGAAAACGGCTTGTCCGCCGGCGTTCCGTTCGACCTGAGCGCCGCAGAAGATTCTTCTGCAAATGGAGGTACGGGCGTCCCCCCCGCCTCCGAGGCTTCCCTTGATGCCATTCCTTCCCCGGAAACCGGCGACAGCAATGGCCTGGAGGGAAAACCGAACCATTCTCTGGTACCGGCCCACTATTTCGAGGCCGGTGATGACGACATCAAAACCGTGATCGATGTTGTCCGGTTGTCTGCCCGGGGGCACAAGAAGCTCATCCTGAGGGTCTCGGTCGTGGCCGCGGCTCTGTTGCTGCTTTTCTCTGCACTGGACGTGGCTCTGCAGTGGACCGGTTTGGGCCGCTCCACCTACGACTTCCTCTTCCCACCTGCGATAAAAATCGCGTCGGTACCGGCCGGCGCAGAGGTTTTTCTGAACGGAGAACCGGTTGCCGGCGCCACGCCGCTCTCCATTCCAGAGATCGAGCCGGGTATTTACGAGTTGAAACTGGCCCTGCCACCGTACAGACCCGTTATCCGCTCGATGCAGGTACCCGAAAAAGGGCAGGCCAAAGTCGTCGGTGAAGAGATCCGTCAGGGGAACAAGCCGTACCTGTTCCATTTCAGAACGACACTGGAAATCAGCTCGGTTCCCCCCGGCGCGACCGTTCTCATCAACGGCGTTCAGTTCGCGGAAAAGACCCCCTGCTCGGTTGCGTGGGAAATCGGCGACCGCTGCGAAATAGAATTGCAAAAAGCCGGCTTCGGCAGCCTGAGCGGCTTCTCACTGGACGATCAGATGCTCGAAGAAATCGAAGACCGCCGCCTCTGGGACTACGATGTCGAGGTGGAGCCGGAAGTGCGCCACCGTGTGACCGGACGGTTCGGAAAAACCATCAGGATCTCCTCACGGCCGGCGGGCGCTCAGATTTACCTGGACGACAATACCGAAGCCATTGGCGTGGCAGGCGGAAAATACGGATTCTTTCTGACCGCCGAGCCGCACTCGCTCACCCTTAAGAAAGCAGGCTACAACAGCCGTAAAGTCGATGTTTATGTTCGGGAGGAAAGCGGGCCTGAGCTGTTCTTCACTCTGACGCGCCCGGTCAGATTCGTTTCCCGCGATGCCGGCAGCCCGGGCAAGCGCGAACTCCACGCAAGGCTGGTTCGTCTCTCCCGTGACCGTAGGGTTGTCGCGTCGAAACGAAAGACGCCCTTCACGCTCAATTTGCAGCCGCGCAGCTATTCGGCGGTTTTTGCCCGCCCCGGCTATGAGGAGCTGCGAATCGACATCTCGCCCACAGCTAAAATGGTGGCGGCAAAGATGCGCCCGCTGAAGGCTCAATTCTCCGTGGTCGTTCTCGACCAGAGCACCAACACGCCCCTGAGCAATGTCGAGGTACGGTACGGTCCGCTCGACAAGAACGAGTCGGCGCCCGAGTCGGTCGATGTCACCGACCTGGACGGCACCATCGGCGGCCTGCTGCCGCCAGGACTCTATGTTTTTCGCACGAGCAGAAATGGCTACAGGTACAAGGAGCAAACGCTCATGGTCAAGTCGGGCGAACTGAACCTGATCGAATTCAATTTGGAGAAGGAGGGTAACCCTTAGGGTTAATAGCCATGCCAAAGCTGATAGTCAAAAAAAACGAGACTGCGCTGGCCGAGTACGCCCTGCCTGAGGCCAGAAAAGTCTGCCTGGTCGGTTCCGGCATCGACTGTGATCTGCGTATCGAGGACCAGAGCCTGCCCGACCACCTCCTGCGAGTCGACCGGCTGGACGGTTGTTACTACCTCGAAGCGATGGACGACAAAACCGTTTTGCACATGAACGGCAAAGCGCTGTCAGGCCGGGAACAAATCGTTGATGGTGACGAATTGTCATTCGCACCGTACGAATTCCTCTTCGAGAACCAGAGTCCGCTGCAAGCGCCGCATTCAGAATTGGAGAGCGAGGAAATCCGGAGAATCGAGCACGAATTTGCTCAGAACGCGGTTACCAGCGAACCCGCCTTTCCGCCGGAACAAAAGCGGCCAGGCGGCGGCACCCAGGCGGTCGAGGTGCTGGAAAGCGCCCGCGTGGCCGGGGTCGCAGAGTCGGAAGGCCCTCACTTTGCGGAAGCTGGGGAAGTCCCGTTGCCATTCAGCCTGGTGGCCGTCTACGGGCCGTACCTCGGTAAACGCTACCCTCTCAAGAACGGGGATACCAGAATCGGTCGCGATACCACGCTCAACGATATCGTCATCCGCAAGAACGAACACGGTTCTCTCGACCCGAGCATCTCGCGGCGACACGCGACCGTCAGCTACCGTGACGGCCACTTTTTCGTAAGCGATAAGCGCAGCAAAACGAGAACTTACGTAAATCAACTGAAACTCGCTCCGGAAGACGAACAGATCCTGGACGAAGGAGATGAGATCGAAGTCGTCAGCGACCAGAACAGCACCATCTTCCGGCTCGTCGGCAATCATGACCACGCGTGCACTCCGCCGAAAAAGGCAGGCACCTGGTGGGTTCGGCACGCCCACCACGCCGGCCTGCTCCTTTCCGTGCTCTTCGCCCTGGGCTCGGCCACCGCAGTCGGCTTCTCCTGCAGCCAACGACAGACGCTCAACTCGGCTCCGGCCCAGCTCAAATTTTTTGAAGAAACCTGGTACCAGGGCCCGGCCACTCAACTGGCGGATGTCACTGGCGCGGAGCCAGGCCCGAGACAGAGCACTGTGGCTGCGGCCGACCTGACCGGCGACAGCGCTGTAGACATTGTCTTTGCCGATGCCGACGGTGGATTGCATGTCCTCGACGGGGTCGACAAAAATCCGATATGGGAAAACGAACACATTCGCGTGCAAAACGAGATTTCCATCGTCCTCGCCGACATGAATCAGAACGGTCTGCAGGATGTCCTCGTGCTCGGAAGCGACTCGCGTCTCCGAGGGCTCGATGGCAAGACCGGCGCCGAGATGTGGCTCAGCCCGCTGCTCGGAGACCGGATTTCCGGAGCGCCGGTCGTCGATGATTTTGACGGCGATGGCCTGAAGGACGTGCTCGTCGCTTCTGCCGGCGGCCGGATCTCGGTCGGCTACGGCGATGTTTCTGCGCTCAAGTGGAAACAGGTCGATACGCATGTCTCCATCGAATCGACGCCGGCATCGGCCGACCTGGATGGAGACGGGCGCAGCGAGATCTTCCTGGGAACCAGCGAAGGCAAGCTCCTGCTCATCGATGGCGCTACGGCGCAGGTATCCCGAATCTACGATCCGGCACCCGAATTTGAAGCTGCCGCTGCCGGCCATGGACCGGCACAAAGCCTGCGCGCCCCCACGGTCATCTTCGATGTGAACGGCGACGACAAACCCGACCTGCTGCTGGCAACCAGCCGAGGAGAGAACGTCGCTGTCGCGGGCTCGGACCTGGCCCCCATCTGGCATGAGAAGCTGCACGTCGAATCGGATGCGTCGTCAGGCCCGGCCGGAGCTGCTGCCGGAAAAATCGACAACGATGAACGGCTCGATGCCGTTCTTGCAAGCGACGTAGCTCTGAGAGTGATTCGCGGCGGGGCCGCGCCAGAAGACGCTAAATCGCGCATTGTGTGGGAATACTACGCCGATCCCGAAGACCCTTTCGTGTCCCCTCTCACCCTCGTCGATCTGAACAAAGATGGCTCGGATGAGGTGATTGTCGCCGGCCGGAGCGGCTCCATCTTCGTGTTCAACGGAGCAGATGGCAAACTCATTTCCGAAATTCACAACGAGAACAACCCGGTCGTCTCACCGATCCTGGTCGCTGATGTTGCCGGGAACGGCCAGATAGATCTGGTGTTTACACGGACGGATGGCAACGTACATCTCGTTCAAACAAACTCGCCAACCTTGAAGGACGAAGTCCTCTGGGGGCAGGCATACGGTACGGCCAACCAGAGAGCTGTTCGGCCACAAATAAATGCAAAGACGGCGGGCAGCGACTTTGCAGGTGTAGCTTTCGGGCTGCTTTTTCTTCTGACCGCCGGCGCAACATTTCACAGTCAACGAAGCAGGCGCAATAAAATTGAAGAGAATCAGTCAGACGAAGACGTGTACCCGCAGCCGCCGGAAGGCTGACGCGGGCGCACCCCTTTTTGCCGTCCTTGCGTTCATTGCCGGCCTCATGTCAGCGGGAAACGCCTTTGGGCAAACCGCCGCGGATCTTTTTCAAACCGGCCTCCGGGCCAAAACCGCGACTGACAAAATCGAGGCTTTCCGCAAAGCGACACAGATAGACCCCAACTATGTCGAAGCGTACTACTATCTTGGCCTTGCTTACGAAGCGGACAAACAGTACGCTCGGGCCGAAGCCGCGCTCAACAAAGCGTATTTCAAAAACCCGTACGGCCTGACCCGTGCCGTCAAGGCCGCCATCCTCCTGGAGCTGGGCGCGGTACGCAATCGCGTCGACAAGCCCGAAGAGGCCATCGAAGCGCTGCGGAGCGCCCGGGAGATTGCCCCGTCCAGCACCAGCCTACGCGGTCGAATCGCTTACGAGCTCGGTCTCGCCTATGAAGCCACGGGCAACAGCAGTGCCGCCCTGACCTCGATGCGCGAAGCCGAACGACTGCAGCCACAAGACAAAGGGCGCTTCGAACTTGAAATTGCCAGAATAGAGGCTGGCCAAAAACTTCAGGACCGCTACGACGCGGGGCGCGCTGCTCTCGATTCGGGCAATATCGAGGCCTCTATCAGCGCGTTGGAAGAGGTGGTCGCCACGGACCGAAATTATAAGGATGCCCAGGCCCTCCTGGCCCAGGCCCGGAAAAGAGCGGCAAAATCTAACGAGTCAGGACGCCTGGCCGACTTGTATCGCCGCGCCCGGCAGGCAGAGGGCGCCGGTTCCGTGGCCTCAGCAAGCGGCCTGTACCGGCAACTCCTCGCTCTCGATGCCCGCTACCGGGACGCGGCCACCCGCTTGCAGGCACTGCAAGCCTCAGGCCCACCAGGAAACGTGGATAGCCGTGTCGAAGCCAACTATCGAAAGGGCCTGGCCGCTCTGAAGAAACAACAGTGGCAGGCGGCTATCGATGCGTTTGATGCGGTGCAGCAGTTTGAACCCGGCTACCGCGATGTGGAACGACGCGTAGAGGAGGCGGAAAATGCCATTCAGGCCGAAGAAGCGCTCAGGAAACGTGCGGCGCAACTCTACGGAAAAGCGATGGTGCTGATGCAGAAGCAGGCCTGGCGCCGGGCCGCAGAGCCGCTGCGCGAGCTGCAGTCCGTCATTCCCGGCTACAGAGACAGCGAAGAGCAGCTTCTGAGAGTTCGCGACGCCCTGGCAGAGTCGCGGGCAACACGGCTGGCCGGCGGTGAGACCAGAATCGACACGCTCTACCGTAGCGGCATGCAAGCGGTACGCGCCGGTGACTGGCTGAACGCCGTCCTCGCCTTCGAAAAGGTCGACCTGCTCAATCCATCTTTCAGGGACGTACAACAGCGGCTCGCCGAAGCCCGTTTCAATCTGGAGCGAAGCGGTCCCGAAACGCCCGGCGAATCACGGCGCACCAGCGCATTATTGTGGGCCGCAGCCGCCATCTCGCTTCTCCTGCTTCCGGTGGCGGGGGTCTATCTTTTTTCGCCAACCGTACGCGCACGGCTGTATTTAATACAGGGGAATTATCTCAAGGCGGCTGACGTTTATGAGAAGGTTCTGAGCAAGAAACCGGAGAAAGTTGCGCTTTATCCGATTCTGGCAAATATTTATCTGCTTGAGAATCGACGCGACCCCAGGGCCATTCAGGTTTTCGAAATGGTTCTGAAGCTGAATCTCCTAACGTCAAGGACGGCGGAAATTAACTCCATCGTCTCAGACCACTATCTTACGGTCGGCCGCACGGACCGCAACGTGATTGCGGTAATGGAGCAGGAGCTTAGCAAGAAGATGAAATACCTGAGCGGCAGGGAATGACGATGCCAGACAACACCCCGATAACCGACCCCAAGGTGGTTGCACTGCTCAAGGCGCTGGGCAAGGCCTATTTGGAGAATGGTGAGCCCGATAAAGCGGTTGAGAAATTCAGCCTTCTCCTCAGCAGTCGACTCGAGGACAACGAGATCATCCTCAACCATGCTTTGGCGCTCGCTGCAACTGAAAATACATCCGAAAATGCACTGCGGGCCTATGCCAGAGCTGCCACCTCACACTCGAACGAAGAAGCTCTCATCCTAACCCTCGCAACGCTCTTCCTGAAAAACGATGTCACCGCCGACCCGGCGCTGCGGGTATTCCATAAGTGTCTGAGTTTTGCACCGCCATTCGAGAAAGACGTGCGCGCCGCGCTGACCCGCATCTTCCGCGAAAGCGGCACGCCCATTTCCACGGAGGAGCTGCGCCAAACGCTGCTGGACTCCGAAGAGGATCCGGAGCTGCTGCACTTGTTTCTCGACGCTGCTCGACGCGACCAAAAATATGATGAAGCGCTCGAAGTCCTCCTGGAACTCAAGGCCAAATCCGAGTCGGGCCAGGACCACGCACCTGCTTTTGTCGACCTGCTCCTCCGCAAGAAAGCAAGTGCCGAAGAGCTCAACCACCCGTTCAATCTGACGCCACAACAGGCGCAATTCTTTCTTACGACATTCGACCCGGCGCAAAAAATCACGCGCGTCCGTCACCTGGAAAACTACCTGGACCGCCGCAATTTGCTTCTGTCGCTGCCAGCGGCGGGGGAAAATAAAAATGGCAATGCGGTCGAGTACGAAGCCCTCCTCGACCAGGATATCGAAATCACCGGAACGCCGCTCACAAGCAATGGCGTCAGCGCCAGTTTCAATCTCGACCGGGACCTGTTCGCCCGAATTCCTGACCCGGTAGAGGCGAACGCGCCGGACTCAAAAATCCTGCAC
>CAZTNL010000120.1:0-1512 GCA_964614885.1 uncultured Calditrichaceae bacterium
GGTGCGCAGCGCCGTCAGGTAGTCGCCATCCATGATGGCCAGCGGCCTGCCGTTTTCGGCGTCGAAGATAGTCAGCAGGGCATGAATCAGCGGCAGGCCGGCCTCCGGATTCCGGTCCATGATCGAGACCATTTTGACCGCCAGACGCCGCACGGAAGCGGCATAAACCGGCATGATCAGCGCGCATCCCTGGTCGGCTTCCATCTCCAGGCGTATGCGGTTCGGCACGACGGCTTCGCGCCCGGAGAGGAGTCTGAAAGCCTCCTGCATCAGCGAAATGGCCTCGGGCATCGTAAGCGCCTGCTGCACATCCTCTCTCGAAAGCATTCGGATCATGCCATCTCTCTTTTCGTTGCTCAACACGCCCGTGCGGGCTTCAAGGGTTGCATTTTCGTTCGGCTGAACCCATTTCAGTCAGGCCCAAGATAGCGAACGAACGCGAAAAGCACAAGGGATGAGACCGCTCGCCGTCAAGAAACGAGCCGCATTCGTCGATAAGAGAAAAAGAGCCATTCATCGCAGTTGAACTCCGGACAGGCAGAAAAATGCAGCCACCCGCGCCCAGGGAGCGGCGTTAAAGCCAGTTATATGAAATGAAAATTCTCATAGCCGACGACGATCCCAGTACCTTGCGTCTCGTGGAGCACTCCGTGCAGAAATTGGGACACGAAGTGATCGCCGTCGATGATGGCTTCAAGGCATTGCAAAAACTCCAGGTAGACGACCCGCCGCAACTGGCCATTCTCGACTGGAACATGCCGGAAATGGAAGGCATCGAGATCGTCCGCCGCCTGCGCTCGCAGACCGACTCGAACTACGTCTACACCATCCTCCTGACCGGCAGATCCGAAAAAACCGATATGCTGAACGGCCTCGACGCCGGCGCCGACGATTTCGTCATCAAGCCGTTCGACAGGCGCGAACTCCGTTCCCGGGTTCAGGTCGGCGAGCGCATCGTCTCTCTGAAGCAGGAGCTGGATGCGCACAATCAGAAGCTGGAAGCGCTGAATGAGAAATTGGCTTGCGCCAATGACCGCCTGCGCGAGGATTTCGACACCGCGGCCACCTTTCAGCAATCGCTTCTGCCGAAAAAGGCGCCGGAATCGGACGCTGTCAATATCGAATGGCTGTACAAGCCGTGCCAGGAGTTGGCCGGCGACATGCTCAATGTCTTCCGCCTCGACAAGCAGCACATCGGGTTTTACCTGCTGGACGTCAGCGGTCACGGCGTGTCGGCATCTTTCCTCACCGGAACGGTCAGCCGCCTGCTGACGCCGGTCGGCGGGCAATCGTCGCTGGTGCGCAGCAAAGATCCCGGCGCGCCAGATTATCGTCTGACGCCGCCGGCCGAAGTGATGACCCGCCTGAACGCACAGTTCTATTTCGACCAGGATTCGCCGCACTATTTCACCGTCGCCTACGCCATTCTCAACACCCGGACGGGCGCGCTGCGCTACTCGGCCGCGGGGCATCCGCCGCTGCTGCTGATTCGCGCCGGGGGAGAATCGCTGT
>CAZTNL010000120.1:1612-7645 GCA_964614885.1 uncultured Calditrichaceae bacterium
AGGAAAAACGATGGGAGACTTAGGACGATGTAAAGATTTGCAAATGTCGAAGACGACTTCCTGCCGTTCGGCTGCCCGAGTTTTCGTGAACTGCAATTCGATGTCGTTCTTCTCTGGGTGGAACACTGCGAGCACAGCTCACCAGAAAGGAGGGTTTCTAAAGTGAACATGTGGCATATTTGGATAATCCTGGGGATCGGATTCATGATCGTCGAGATTCTCACGCAATCCTTCTTTTTCGCCAGTCTGACCGCCGGTGCCTTCGTAGCAAGTATCGTGGCATATTATCATGGCCAGATCACGGAGCAGGTCATCGGACTCTCCGTCGGCACGCTGATCGTGTTTCTCACGGTTCGCCCCATTCTCGCCAGGTTGCAGGCTAAGAAGGGGGACAACAAGAAGATCGGGATCGACGCCATGATCGGCAGGCGTGTTACGGTCGTCGAAGAAATCGACAATCTTCAGCAGACCGGCAGGATCAAGGTCGGTGCTGAAGAATGGAAAGCTTGCTCGGCAGATCAGCGGGTTATCGGCAAGGGGTCTGTCGTCGTCATTGAAAAAATCGAGGGCGTTACCGCCCACGTCACTCAAATCGCACCGCGGCAGGAGGTAAATTAAATGGGCAACCCAATGCTGTATATCGCGATCGTGTTGTTTATTTTCACCGTGGTTTTCGTTGTTCGCGGCTTCACCATTATTCCCCAGGCGTCGACCGCCGTCATTGAACGGCTCGGCACCTACAACCGTACTCTGGGCAGTGGCATCAACATCATCTGGCCCATCCTGGAAAAACCGCGGCTCATTCACTGGCGCTTCCAGCGCAACGACGAACATGGCAAGCCGATAACGATCGTCCAGGAAACAAAACGCATCGACCTGCGCGAGCAGGTTTACGATTTTCCCCGCCAGAACGTGATCACCTCCGACAATGTCAACATCGAAATCAACGCGCTGCTCTATTTTCAAATCACGGACCCGGTACGGGCAGTGTACGAGATCGCCAACCTGCCGGATGCCATCGAGAAGCTGACGCAGACGACGCTGCGAAACGTAATCGGCGAGCTCGCCCTGGACGAGACCCTGACCTCACGAGACACGATCAACACCAAACTGCGAGTCATACTGGACGAAGCGACCGACAAGTGGGGCGTCAAAATTAACCGGGTCGAGTTGCAGGACATCAATCCACCTCCCGACATCCTTGAGCAGATGGAAAAGCAGATGCGCGCCGAGCGTAGCCGGCGTGCAGCCATCCTGACTGCGGAAGGTGAGAAGACCTCGAGTATTCTCGAATCCGAAGGAATCAAGGAATCTGAAATCAACAAAGCAGAGGGGCAGCGGCAGTCGGCCATACTCAGAGCGCAGGGCGAAGCAGAGGCCAGAATACGAATCGCCGATGCCGAGGCCAAAGCCATCCGCATCATGACCTCAGCGGTCACCGGCGAAAGCGATCCGGTCAACTATCTGGTTGCGATCCGCTACATCGACACGCTGAAAGAGATGGTGACCGGCAAGGACAACAAGGTCATCTATCTGCCTTACGAAGCCACCGGCGTTCTGAGTTCGATCGGCGGTATCAAGGAGATGTTCAGCGGGCCGCGCACGAGCTGATTTCCTGGACAGGCTGTCGCAGCTTACCGTCCTGCAGCCAAAATGAAGTGCGCGAATAGTTTTGGAGCGTCGGCTCAGGTGGCGTCTTCTTCAGAGGGCGAAGGTTCACCCAAATCGTCCTCAAGCTCCTCAGGCGTGGCGAAAGCCAGCGCGCGCTGTTCGAGGATGAGGTTCTTTATCCCGTCCGGATTCGGAAATCCCTCTACCACGGTCTCATAATCCGACGTACCGGACGTCGCTATCAGAAGATCGCCCATTCTGAAAAGGCGTTGGATGATGGTTTGCCTGACGTCGATTGTTCTGATATCGGAGATAAACAGCAGCTTCAGGTCCTTGGAAAGCAGACCCTGTTCCAGAACGATTCGGTCGCGAAAAATCCTCAGCTTGACCAGTCTGCGCTTGAAAAACGCGACGATGAGCGGCGCCAGCAGAAAGGAGAAAGCGTAGTACCAGAAATAGTTCCAATGGGATCGGCGCACAACAACCAACGGCTTGTCCATTTTTCTCCCTCGCGTGGGCCTGTGCGTTTGCCCACTATTTTGTCGTCGACCAGAAAACTTCCCTAAACCAGCCCGGGGGCGGGTTCAGGCATCCTCAGTTAGAAGAGATCTCTCCGTAACGCCGCTGGAATGTCAGCCACTCCTCATAGGACTGGAAACGCATCTTGCCACCGTAGCCAAGCGCAAAGTAGCCGGTCTCCTGCATGATCTTTCGCAGGAGGAGCTGCCTCAGGACCTCGAGCAGGGCATTCATTTGTTTGTTCATCGGCATCGCGGTCAGACTCTGGCTGTTTCATGAAGAGTTGATTTGAAAAAAGCAAAAATTGCGGCCAAATGCAACTGATTTTGTGCAGTCGTCCCATTCGCCGGGCTGTGGGAGATTGGCAGCATGGCTCCGGACACGGCCCCGCTTTCCCCGTATGGTGGGCTCAGCGCGCGCGCCTGCTGACGTTTAGCCGGGAGCGTTCATCAAGCGGGCGTGCTGAATGACTCCGAAGAACCCTTTAGAAAAACCAGCTGTGACGCGCTTCTTCGATGTTGAAACGGATGGGCATAGCGACCCAGACTTTGACCGCCTTATCGCGCTGCAGCGCGGGTTTCCACCGAATCTTCTGAACCACCCGAATGGCCGCGGCCTCAAAGCCGACGTTGTGCTTCGACTTCTTCAGAATCGTGATCTTGTCGGCGTGGCCGAATTCATCGACAAGAACGCCGAGGATCACGTTCCCTTCGATCTGATTTTTCAGGGCGAGCGGTGGGTATTTGACGCGCCGCTGGATGGCCTGGTAGCCCGCCACCGGCTGTGGCGGCACCTCGTGAGGAATGAATACGAACTCATCATAAGGATCGGGCGTCGGCGGGGCCGGCGGCGCTTCGAGCATGGCAAAATCGAGGTCGACGACGGACACTTCGGCGTCTTCAGGCAGCGCATCCGTTTCTGCCGGCAGGGCCACAGAGGGCAGCGGCGGCGGTGGCGGCAGCCTAAACTGGAAAGTGACCGGAATATCCTCCACTTCGAACTCGCTCAGGTCAAGCTCGCCGATGGTTACGCCGAAATGCATTTTCGGCAGCGCCTGCAGGAGTCCGATCAGCAGCAGGAGCGCGGCGATCAGGCTCAGTTCAAAGGTTTTCTTGTAGCTGCTTTTGGCAACTGCCCAGGTTGTCTTGCGGGTCTCCACGTCTCACTCCTTGAGATGGGGATAAAAAAAATTGCGGCCTATATTAGTGTATCGCATCCCTCCCAAACGACTTGACCCGCCGCAATCAGATAGCTGTTATAATCCCGCAAAATTTGCCATCGGGCGCAGCGGAAGGCAGCAAAATGAAACCTGAGCTTCTCATGGACGTTTACTCTCCGAAACCGACGATTCTATGAAAAAATCATTCTTCCTCTTCGAACCCTGGATCTACCGCATGGCGTGGCGCGGCAGCCGCTCACACCGCAGGCGCCTGCTTCTTTTTGTCATCTCGATCAGCTTCGGTATCGCCGCCATCGTTTCGATCGGCTCCTTCGGGGCCAACATCGAACGCGCCATCGACGAGCAGGCGAGGGCGCTGCTGGGCGCGGATCTCATGTTTTCCAGCTTGCGCCCGTTTCCCGCGGAAATCGAGAGCGTCATCGATTCGCTCGGCGGCGAACAGGTGCGGGAGTTTGTGTTCGGCTCCATGGCTTCTTTCCCGCGGGTCGGCGCATCCCGTCTGGTCCAGGTGCGGGCAATCGACGGCGCGTTTCCTTTTTATGGAGAAATCACCACGGAGCCGGCGCAGGCCGCAGGCAGCTACCAGACCGGCGTGTTCGCCATCGCCGACGAGAACCTGCTGCTGCAGCTCAAAGCAGACATCGGAGACACGGTCCGGCTGGGCAGGATGTCGTTTGTCGTCAGCGGCCGCATCACGCAAATGCCCTCGGAGCCGCCGATTGCCAGCACGTTCAGCCCGGCGATTTTCGTTGCGGCGCGCTACCTGCCGGCGATGGACTTGATGCACCGGGGCAGCCTGGTATATCACCATGTTTTTTTCAAATTCGACGACAACCGCGACGCTGAAGCGATGGTCGAAGAGCTGCGGCCCAGGCTGGACGCGCAGCGTATTCGCGCCGAGACCGTGGCCAGCCGCAAGCAGAGAATCAGCACGATTATGGAGGACCTGTACGGCTTTCTCAATCTCGTAGGATTCGTCGCCCTCGTTCTCGGCAGCCTCGGCGTGGCGAGCGCCGTGCATGTCTACATCAAACAGAAGCTGAAAGAGGTCGCCATCCTGCGCTGCGTCGGTGCTAAAACAGGGCCGACCTTTCTGGTGTACCTGTTGCAGGTGCTGGCGATGGCCATGCTCTGCGCCCTCCTCGGCGCTGCCGGCGGTTATGTGGTGCAGGCCTTTCTGCCGTCGGTCCTGGCTGATTTTCTCCCCGTCCAAATCGAAGCGGCGCTTTCATGGAGCGCGGTGTTTCAGGGCGCGTTTATCGGCCTGTCGATGGCCATCCTTTTCGCCCTGGCGCCTCTGCTCGCGGTCAGGCGCGTGACGCCGCTGATGGCTTTGCGGGCGTCGGCCGGCAGCACCCAACCCGGACGCAGGGACTGGAGCCGCGCGGCGCTTTGGGGAACCATCGGCGTCGTCGTCACCGGCTTCTTTATCTGGCAGTCGGCAAAATGGATCTTCGGCGTGGCCTTTGCCGGCGGCGTGCTGGTCGCGCTGCTGGTTCTGGCCGGTGTCGCCCGGCTGATCACGGCCTTTTTTCGCAGATTCTTTCCGCGTTCCTGGCCGTACGCGTGGCGGCAGGGATTGGCCAATCTCTACCGCCCCAACAATCAGACGCTCATTCTGCTGGTCTCGGTCGGCCTCGGCACGTTTCTGATCACCACCCTTTTTCTGACCCAGCACACGCTGCTGGACAAAGTCACCTACGCGGCCGACGGCGACCGTACGAATCTGATCATGTACGACATTCAGCCGGACCAGCTTGCCGGCGTTGTCGCTCTGGTTCGAAAGCAAGAACTGCCGCTGCTGCAGGCCGCGCCCATGGTGACCATGCGTCTGGCCGCGATCAATGGCGAGAGCATTCAGCAGATCCTGAGCGACACGACGCGCGCAGCCAACCGTGGCTTGCTGCGCTGGGAATACCGCGCCACGTACCGCGACAGCCTTTTCGATTCGGAAACCATCATCGCCGGCCACTGGCGGAGGCGGGTCAGGCCCGGAGAAGAAATCATTCCGATTTCGTTCGAGGAGAGCGCAGCCCGGCGCCTGCAGATTGCGCTGGGCGACACGCTCGTATGGGATGTCCAGGGCCTTCCGCTGCCAACGCGCATCGCCAGCTTGCGCAAGGTCGACTGGCAACGACTGCAGGCAAACTTCATGGTCGTGTTCCCGGTTGGCGCACTCGAGGAGGCGCCGCAAATCTTCATTCTCGCCACCAGAACGCCCTCGGGAACAAGCTCCGCGACCCTGCAGCGCAGCGTGGTGGATGCCTTCCCCAACGTCTCGCTCATCGACCTGAAGCTGGTGCTGCAGACCCTCGACTCTCTGCTCGACAAAATCTCGTTTGCGATTCGATTCATGGCGTTCTTCAGCATCTTCGCCGGGCTTCTCGTGCTGGCGGCTGCGGTCACCACCAGCCGGTTGCAGCGGGTGCAGGAAGCCATCCTCCTGCGCACGCTCGGCGCCAGCCGCAGGCAGGTGCAGCGCATCATGCTGATCGAATACCTCTTTCTCGGCGGCTTCGCCGCCCTCACCGGCCTCGTGCTCGCCTACGGCGCGACCTGGGTGCTGGCCGTTTTCCTGTTTGAATCCAGCTTTCTGCCGACGTTCCTGCCGTTTGCCGTGGTCGCAACCGCGGTTGTCGGCCTGACCGTTTTCATCGGGATGATGAACAGCCGCGGCATCCTCGACCGGCCACCGCTGGAGATACTGCGGGCCGAGGGGTAGA
>CAZTNL010000121.1:0-7608 GCA_964614885.1 uncultured Calditrichaceae bacterium
GTCAAGAAGGAGCTGAGTTCCGACCAGTCCCTGGCGAGCGCGGTTTTCGACAACACGTCGCTGGAGCAGTGGAGTTTCGGCATCGCGACCGCCATCACCACCGTCGACGATGTCGACCTGCTGGTCCAGGATGGCCGCATTGTGGTCGTCCCCAAACCGTTTGGCGACCTGGCCGCCTTCGGAGTGATCAACTACCATTTCAAGCCGGTTGACACCAAGCAGCCGACGGTGGCCAGCTCGCTGCACCTGTTGGCAGGCCTGCGTTTGAAAAACGGCATCGAGCCGCTCGCAGGTGTCGGCCTCGGGTTCCCGAGCGATTTTCCGGTGGAAGTGCACTTCTTCGCCGGCATCAGCGTCGAGTTTGCCAATGAGCTCAAGTCCGGATTCCAGGTCGGAGATCAGCTGGCTAACAATGTCGACCCATTCAACCTCAATGTGCGCGTCCGGCCGCGGTTCGGCATCGAGTTGAAGTTCCCTTAGAGACTCAGACTGAAAAGAGCGCGCAGGGCGCCGGCAACGGAAATCAGGTGTGGTAGCCGTTGGTGATCGGCATGCGCCGGTCCTTGCCGAAGGCTTTCTGGCTTATTTTGATTCCGGGCGGGGCCTGCCGGCGCTTGTACTCGTTCAAGTCCACCAGCCGGGCCACTTTCTTCACGACCTCGCGCGGATAACCCTCGGCGATAATCTCCTTGACCGTCTTGTCGCGTTCGATAAACTCTTCGAGAATGCGGTCGAGCAGGTCATAAGCGGGCAATGAATCCTGGTCGATTTGCCCCGGACGCAATTCAGCCGACGGCGGTTTGGTCATGATTTCCTGTGGAATAATGGCTCGGCCCGCTCGCGCGTTCTTGTGCTCACACAATTTGTAAACCAAGGTCTTCGGAACGTCTTTGATGACGGCAAAGCCGCCGGCCATGTCGCCGTAGAGCGTACAGTAGCCGACGCTGGTTTCACTCTTGTTGCCGGTAGTCAGCACCAGCCAGCCAAACTTGTTGGAGAGCGCCATCAGGATGTTGCCGCGAATCCGCGCCTGCAGGTTCTCTTCGGTGGTATCGGGGGAAAGTCCTTCGAAGGCCGCTCGCAAGAGATTTGCGTAAGCGTCGAAGGCCGCTCCGATCGGAATCGTCCTGGTTTCGATGCCGAGGTTGCCGGCGAACGCGAGCGCGTCGTCAATGCTTGCCTGCGATGTAATTTCACTCGGCAGCATCACGCCGACCAGATTGTCGTTGCCGAGCGCGTCAACCGCGATGGCCGCCGTCAAAGCAGAATCGATGCCGCCGCTCAAACCGATAACGACTTTCTCGAAGCCGTTCTTGCGCACGTAGTCGTGCGTTCCAAGCACCAGGGCCTGATAAACCTCCTCCAGATGTGACATCGGCAAACGGCAGCTTGCCGTAACAGGCGGCGCCGGGGTTTTCTGCAGATGACCGGATAGTTTCACAAACCAGGGATCGTAAAGAGAGCGGAACGTCTCCCGGCTTTTGCGGTAGGTGTCGCTGGTCTCTCTAAACTCCCGCAACGCGGCCAGGTCCAGGTCAGCTACGGCAAAGTCCTCGGCGAACTGGCAGCATTCGCAAATCAGGTCCCCACTGTGGTCGACGATAAAGCTGTTACCATCGAATACCAGCTCATCCTGGCCGCCGACGAGGTTGAGATAGACGATGATCGAGCGGGTCGTCACCGCCCGGTCCACACCGATATCGACTCGGATCTTGCGTTTTTCCTTGTAATAGGGCGAAGCCGACAAGCTCAGAATCACCTCGGCACCGCCAACCAACGCCTGGCACTCGGTCACGGCGTCCGGCACCCAGATATCTTCACAAATATTCAGGCCAAAGCGGGTGCCATCGTACTCAAAAACCAGCGGCCGGTCTCCCGGCACAAAATAGCGCTTCTCATCGAAGACGCTGTAGTTCGGCAAGCAAATCTTACGGTAGACCGCCGCGATTTCGCCCTGGTGCAGAACCGCAGCAGCGTTGTGAATGTTGCCCGTCGCATCATCCCGGTCGACGAAGCCGACAATGGCGATGATGTCCCGCGTCTGCGACGCGATCTGATCCAGCGTGGCACGGTTCTCCTCGACGAACTTATTTTTCAGCAACAGGTCTTCAGGGAAGTAGCTCGGAATCGTCAACTCGGGGAAAAGCACCAGATCCGCGCCTGCGGCTTTTGCAAGGGCGATGTTTTGCGTGATCTTGAGGCGGTTGCCGTCGAGGTCGCCGACGACGGTGTTGGTTTGCGCGAGTGCGATGCGGACGGTATCGGCCATGGCGGAACGGATAGGTTCTGGTGGACATCCCGGTTAATTCTGCGAAAAGTAGGTGATTGACGGATCAAAGTCAAGGTGTTTGCTGAAGAAAAACCGGTCGGGGCCAATTGGGAAATATCCCAAAAGGCGGCCATGATTCCTGCGCTCTGGACATGAGACATTACATAAAGACTCCCTCCCCATTCCAGATGTTCTCTTTTCGGCGCCTATTCCTCTGAGAAACGGCAACAGCAACGGGATGCCGGCTGCAAAGAACTCTCGTCGTTTATCATCGTTTCGCTCTTGCCTTTCGCCTCTGATTGCCGTACATTACGGATTAGTTTTCAGTTAGAAGGGTGCGGCCTTGTGCAACACCCTTTTGCTGCACGTGCATGCTTGGTTTGCCGTAGTGAATTCCAACATATAGGTTTAGCAAAATGTCAAAGCTCCATGACAGTATTGAGTCAAAAAATCCGGCTGAGGGCAGCGATATTAAGTTTCAGGATATGGCGTTGTTGCCCGCTATGCTAAAAGCGGTCGCCTCCGTCGGCTATGAGACGCCGTCGCCGATTCAGGCGCAGGCCATTCCGTACCTGCTCGAGGGAAGGGACATTCTCGGCGTCGCGCAAACCGGAACCGGCAAAACCGCCGCATTTGCGCTGCCACTGCTGTCCAATATCGACCTAAAGACGAGGCTTCCGCAAATTTTGTGTTTGGCACCGACCCGGGAGTTGGCGATTCAGGTAGCCGAGGCTTTTCAAACGTATGCGAAATATCTGAGAGGGTTCAACGTACTGCCGGTTTACGGTGGCGCAGACTTCCGCGGCCAGGTGCGCCAACTCGGTCGTGGCGTGCACGTTGTAGTCGGCACTCCGGGCCGGGTCATGGACCATATCAGAAGAGGCACGCTTGTGCTCGATGGCTTGACGACCCTGGTCCTCGATGAAGCCGATGAAATGCTCAGCATGGGGTTTATCGACGATGTCGAATGGGTTCTGCAACAGATGCCGGAACACCACCAGACAGCGTTGTTCTCGGCAACCATGCCTGCCCGCGTGAAAAACATTGCCGACAAATACTTGCAGGATCCGGCGCAGGTCACCATCAAGGTCAGCAAGACTACCGCGCCCGGTATTCGTCAAAGTTTTCTCCTGCTGCGCAACAACGAAAAGCTCGACACTCTGACCCGCATCATGGAAGTTGAAGAGTTCGAGGCCATGATCGTTTTTGTCCGCACCAAAAACTCGACGCTTGAAGTCGCCGAACGCCTGCGCGCACGCGGCTACTCCGCCGAGGCGCTCAACGGTGACATCATCCAGAACCAGCGCGAAAAAACAGTCGCGCGCCTCAAGCAAGGCAAAATCGATGTAATCGTCGCGACCGATGTGGCGGCGCGTGGCCTCGACGTTGAGCGCATCACACACGTGATCAACTACGACGTCCCTTACGATATGGAATCCTATATTAACCGCATTGGTCGCACGGGCCGGGCCGGGCGCGAAGGCGATGCTATCCTTTTCGTCAGCGGCCGGGAAAAACGCATGTTGCAAGCTATCGAACGGGCGACCCGCGGGAAGATCGAACGCTTCAACTTCCCCTCGGTCGACATGCTCAACGAACGAAAAATCGAGCAATTCTTTTCCCGCGTCGACGCCGTGCTGCAAACGGATTTGAGCGAATACTGCGGTGTGATCGACAAGTACATCAAGCGCACCGGTGCCGACCCGGTATTGCTGGCGGCGGCCATGGCAAGTCTCGAAGCCGGCAGCGAACCATTCTTCATAAAAGAATCGTCACAAACGTCCCCCAGAGAGCGGACCCGCGTGGTCACCGATGAGCCGCGTCGCGAACGGGGCGAACGCAGACCGGCCCGGGAGCGTCATGACAGCGATCAGTTAGACCGGGACGAGGTGCCCATGGAGACGTTCCGGATCGAGGTTGGTGAGAGCCACGGCGTCACCAAAGGCGACATCGTTGGCGCCATCGCGAATGAGGCCGACATCGACGGCAAATACATCGGCAAGATTCGACTTTTCCCCGAGTATAGTCTTGTCGATTTGCCCGAGGGCATGCCGAAGCCAATTTTTAAATCGCTCAAGAAAGTGTGGGTGTGTGGGCGACAAATGCAGCTCGCCAGAGCCGGCGCAACGAAAGGCCCGGCACGCAAGGCGACCCGAGCCGGTGTTGGCAGCAGAAAAGCGCCGGTGAGCAAGACGTCCGGCCCGAAAAAAGCAAAAAAGGCACAAAAACGGAAAGACGCCTAAGGCCGCACCCGAGCTGCGCTGCCTGAAATCACCGCGCAAATCCGGTCCTGCAGACTCCGCCGCAAAGAGGCTGGCCCGACGAAATGCTCCATCATGATGGAAAACGCCAGCGGTTCGCCATCCGCGGTTGTGGTGTAGCCGGAAAGCGAGGACACGCCACGCAAGGTGCCCGTTTTGGCGCGTAGCTTTCCTTGCGCCGGGGTGTCGAGCATGCGGTTGCGCAGGGTGCCGTCCATGCCGGCAATCGGCAGCGAGGCCATGAATTCCGCCTGCACATGGAAGTCTTCAGCCATGTGGCGCAGCAATTTTACGACTTGCGCCGGGGTCACGACATCGTAGCGGGAGACGCCGGAGCCGTCCGCAAGATAGAGTTTGGTGGTGTCGATCCCAACCTCTGACAGGAACTCCTTCACGACAGCCAAACCAGCCTTGGCCGACCCCGGCGGCCGCCGAAACTCCGCGCCCAGTGTTTTCAGGAGCAGCTCCGCCGACAAATTATCGCTGATCTTGTTGGTGTTGCGAATGACTTCCGAAAGTGGGGCGGAAATATGCGTGACCAGCGACAGACTCGTATCCGGCAGCGTTCCCTCTGTGACCTGGCCCGGAAGTTCTATTCCCGCTCTCGCGAGCATTTCAGAAAATACCGTGCCCATGAAACGAACAGGGTTCACAACTTCGATGACAAGTTGCCGCTCCGCCGTTCCCGCCGGAAGTCCGCCCTCGATGACGATCGTGTTGCTCGGTCGTTTCCACTCGCGCTCGACTTTGAACCGGCGAATCCGGTTGCTGTCCAAAGAATCGACGGTCACGCCGAGGTTTTGTATTTTCACATAAGCCGTTTCCGGCTCCAGCAAATAGCTCAGGCTGTCGCCCACTTGCGCGCCCGGCTGCACGGTAACCGTAACGCAGTTGTCGTTGACGGTCAGCGCGGCAATCGGCGCGAAGTCCGAGGAAGACGCGTCGTCCCACATCCAGCCCGCGCCGAAGAAAAAATCGTCGAGGTAGCTCGCGTCGCAGACCAGATCGCCGGAAATTCTCCGGATGCCTTTATTTCTGAGACGCTGAATCAGCCAGTCAAGATCAGCCAGCGAGAGGTCCGGATCGGCGTATCCCTTCAGATAAAGATTGCCGGCGATCGCGCTGTCGGCGACGGATGCCGTGTCCGCGCGCAGCTCGGTTTTGAATCTAAAATCCGGGCCGAGCCGGGAAAGCGCGGTCGCGGTAGTGAGCAACTTCATATTCGAAGCCGGGTTGAACAGCAGGTTGCTGTCTCTGTCGTAGAGAACGCGGCCGGTGCGCAGAGAAACAACCTGAATGCCCACCCGGGTCTGCGCCAGCGACGAATCGGCCAGGATGGCGTCGATTTGAGCCCGGATTCCAACGCCGGACGTTTCCGGCGTTTTTCTGAGTTTCGCGGGAGCGCCGCACGACAGCGAAAATAGAAACGCGCAGAAAAGAGCGGCGCGAAATGGAAGGAGGCAGCTTCGTCTTTTCATTTTACAGTACACTTTCCTGATAGAGCCAGAGTGAGCCAAAAGCCGAGGCGCTCAATTCGTGTCCCTCTCTTTCGAGCAAAGTCACGACGGCGCTCTTCTCATTTGGAATTGCCAGCAGTCCGTCAATTTCGTCACAACCTGTGTTCACCGCGCCGCGGATGATTTCCCTGGCGCTGCTTCCGACTGGGAGGTAGAAAATCAGTTCCGGTTTGCGCGTGACACACGTCTCGATCAACCCGATGCAGGTAAATCGTTCAGCGGGCAGGTCGACGCCGGCCTCCTCGCGCAGCTCCGCTGCGATGCCCGCAAATGGATTCGGTGCGCCGTCCACCAGATGCTCGACCGGATCGAGATGGCCGCCGAAGACGTCGAGCCGGCCAGGGTCTTCTCCGACGCTTTCGCTGCGCCGAATCAGAACGATTTGCGCGTCGCCGCTGACGAGCACGGCGCTGATTCCCAGCGCCCGGGCGTTAAATTCAACATCGGCCGCGCTGCCGTTTTCACGCAGATAGTTTGAGAAGAGCAGACGCTTGTAATCGGTCATCTCCAGATCGAGTGTGAGGCGTTCGCTGTTTGTCCACGAGCCGGCGAGCCGGCAGAGATCCCCGTTAAACAGGTGGCTGCGCGCCGGATTCCGCGCGATCTCATGCTGCCAGTGCGTATCGATTTGCTTCGCCAACTCGGGCGCGAGTTGTCTGCGCGTGGGATTCCAAATGACCTCCACCTCCGGGAAAGCGAACGCGCCACGGTGCAACGTCTGAAACGGGAGAGAAATTTGAGAATTCAGATTCACCAGGAGGAAGGGTCGTTGAAGTCAGTCATTCCGCAAACACGCCGTGCGCCTTCGCCAGGTCTCTGGCCGCGGGCGTCACGATTGCGCCCGGCGGCACGCTAATTTTGCGGCCGGTCATCATCGCCTTGCGCACATCGTTTTCCGTGATCAGCCGTTTGTTGCGCACCGGCTGCGCCTGCGTGTCTTTCCTGATGATGTAGACGTGGTCGCCGCTCCTGAGCCCGGCGGCGTTGGCCTCATCCACGTCAAGGTGGAAATCGAGCACAAAGGTCGGGTCGACGCGGATGAGCACGTTGCCGAAAATGACCGAGCGTGGCTCGCAGCCGGGATCGAGCGCGGCCGTTTCCACCGGCGCGACGAAAACGCGCTCGCGGTCAGCCACACCAAATTCCGCCGCCTCGCGCGGGCTCATGTGAATATGCCGCTGCGGCACGATCACGCCGGAGGGCAGGTCCACTTCGCCGGCCGGACCGACCAGCTTCACACCGGGCGTGCCGGAAAGATCTCCGGAATAGCGCACCGGTGGATCGACGCCCAGCCGGTAGGCGTCGGTGCGGGAAATCTCCAGTTGCGTCTGCCCCCGCGCCGGGCCGACCACACGAACACGGTCGATGCGGCCCTTCGGCCCGACCACGTCCAGCGTCTCCTGCGCCGCGTACTGCCCCTTCTGCGAAATATCCCGCAGCACGCGCAGACGGTGCCCCGCGCCGTAGAGGATTTCGAGATCTTTCTGGGCTACATGCAAATGGCGATTGGAAACGCCGACGGGAATGTGTTTTCTGGTTTTTGGCAAGGATGTATTTTAAC
>CAZTNL010000122.1:0-7601 GCA_964614885.1 uncultured Calditrichaceae bacterium
CGGGGGGCTCGCCCCTCCGGCGGTGCTGGTTCATGCTAAGAGCCGCGCCTTCACGCGTGATGGCGAGGAGCGCTTCATCGACTATGGCCGATGCCTGCGGATTCTGCACTCCGCTGGATTCGACGGTCCGGTCAGCATCGAGTATGTGGGCAGGGGGGATGTGTTGGCGGGATGCGCGAAGACCGGCGAGCTGATTCGGCGGCAATGGCCGGCTGAACATTCATAGGTTCCGGATGCCAAGCCACACACTGCCGGTCGCTACGCTTGAAGAATCCGCGATTTAATTTTTCTTAAACAAATCGTTGAGTTTTTTCAGTGAATCCTGTTTTCGGTTCGAAACGTTAGCGTCACTGCCTGACGACGGCTCAAAAAACTGGCAGAAGTTAGCTCCCTGCTTGTCCTTCACACGTTCGGCCTGCGGTTCACGGCATTCGTTGTAGGCCGTCGGCTCGTGGAACCGGCAGTTGCGGCAACAATGAAGATAGGAGTTGCATTTCGCACAGGTCGCGTCACGCGTCGGTTTGCCGTCTCCCTGCACGGTAGCGCCACACTGGTAACAAACTAGGCTGAATTGTTTCAATGGTCTGTCCTCCCGGCGTTGTAGATCTTGCCACCAAACTTAAGAAAAAGCGCTTTAACTTTCAACCTGTGACTGCCGGATGTTTGAGGAATAAGGCTCTGCAAGCCGCGGCGGCCCGCTTTCCTGTGTTCGGCAATTCAGAAAGGGACTAGGATACGAGGCTGGCCATTTGCTCGGTGACTTCGGTGAGCGACGGAAAGGGTTTTTTGATAAAAAGATCGGCGCCGTGTGCCATCAAACTCTGGACAGAAGCATCAGACAGGATGTGGCCTGACATGGCGACGAAATGAGCGCCGGGGTTTTGCTCGCGCGCGGCTTCGAGAATCGTTTCGCCCGAGACGTCGTTTGGCAGCAAGACATCACAAATGACCAGATCCACCCGTTGCCTGGCGAGGAGATCTACGGCCTCTTTGCCGTCCATCGCCGAATAGACCGAAAATCCCATGCGGCCGAAACGCCGCTTCAGAATGTCCACGATGATTTCTTCGTCGTCGACAATGAGGACTTTTCTGGAGTGGGTTTCTTCGGACATGATTTCAGCGGTCACTTCTTCTGCGTTCAAGAGGAAGCCGGATACTAAAACGGGTGCCGGCGTTCTCCTCCGACTCCACTGATACCGTGCCTTTGTGCTCACTGACGTGCTCTGCCACCATCGGCAGCCCGAGTCCCGTACCCTTGCCGGCCTTTTTTGTGGTAAAGAAATGCTCGAAAATCCGGCCCTGAATGCTCTCAGGAATGCCGCCGGCGTTGTCTTCGATGACGACGCACACGGTTGCGGGTTCAATCAACTTCGATTCGATCCGGATGTGTTTGGGTCTGCCATCAGTGACCGTATCGAAGGCGTCCCTGGCGTTTGACAGCAGGTTTTGGAACACCGATTCGAGTTTGACTTTATGCCCCCAAATGGGCGGAAGGTCGCCGGCGAGGCTCCGTGAGACTTCGATTCCGGCTTCTCGCAGTTGCGGGCTGAGGATGAGCAGCGCGTCCTGAAGAAGGGCGTTTATATCGAGACGCTCCCAGGGCGCCTCTCCATCGCGCCGAATGTACTGGCGGATGTAGTCGACGAGGCTGCGCATACGCTCGGAAGCTCGCTTGATGTTGCGGGCGGAAACCTCGGTGAGCTCACCGGTACGCCTGCCGGTCTCGTAAGCCTCCAGCAGCTCATCGGCCTCGGCGCTGATAATTGTCAGCGGGTTGTTGAGCTCGTGCGCAACGCTCGCGCCAAGGGTCCCCAGTACTGCAAGTTTGCCTGTTTGCTCCAGCTCTTCTTTGAGCTGCACGATTTCCTGGTTTGCGCTCCGCAGCGCCTGTCTCAGCTCGAGATTTTCACTCCGAAGAATTTGGATGATCTCGGACGGCTCTTCCTGGATTTCGACCGGTTTGACTAGGTCGTCGATAGCTGTGTTCGTCGCTTTGAGCCCGTGGTCACACATAATCCCTACAGTGCAGTTGGCTTGACATCCTATCGTTTCCGTTTATCGGCGCAAAATTTTTTTTCTAAAGTTTTGCCGAATTTGTTGACAAATGCTGCCGACTAACTTATATTGCCGGTTGGTTACGTTTGAAACGTCCAAATTGGTCAGTTCTCACCTTTAGGGCATGGCTGGAGGGGCTATGTCGGGGAATTCTGAGTTCTAAACCGCATTACTAAGTGGTTGAAGGTATTCTCCTATGCTTCGAAGAGCCTGGGGAATATAACCAACAGTCGGTCCAATTTGCGCCTTAGAAAAAGTGAGCCAACGTGGACCGCAGAACTGCGATAGGATTGAAACCATAAGAGGGCGGTTGAGTATAATCAACAACGTCAAAACGTAAAGTATTTTGTTGCCTAAAGTTAGACATTGAAAGACAGATACAAATAGAAGGCGATATGGCAAAAAAGCAAAAAAAAGCTGAGAATAGACCGAAACAGTCGATTGAGAAGTACCTGGAGGAGATTGGCGGATTCTCGCCTTTGCCTCCGGCACAGGAAATCGAGCTCACCCGACGTATTCGTAAAGGGGAATCCACCGCGCTGGACAAGTTGGTTAAGGCCAACCTGCGCTTTGTAATCAGCGTCGCGAAGGAGTATCAGGGACAGGGTCTCCCGCTTCAGGATCTGATTAGCGAAGGAAACCTGGGGCTGATCAAGGCGGCGCAGCGTTTCGATGAAACGCGTGGCTTCAAATTCATCTCCTATGCTGTTTGGTGGATCCGGCAGTCGATCTTGCAGGCGCTGGCTGAGCAGTCACGCGTGGTGCGACTGCCCCTCAACCGTGTGGGCGCTATCAACAAGGTGGGCCGCGTGCTCGAGAAACTCGAAAAGCGATATGGGCGCGAGCCCAGTATGCACGAGGTGGCGGACACCATGGAAATGACGGATTACGAGGTGGCCGATGTCCTCAAGACGTCGGCGCGGCATTTGTCCCTGGACGAGCCTTTCAAAGAAGAGGAAGGCAACAACCTGCTGGACGTGCTTGAAAGCGACCGCTATGCGCCGCCGGACGATTCCCTGATGCAGGAGTCTCTGAAGGAGGAAATCGATAAGGTGCTTTACACGTTGAAGCCGCGCGAAGCCGAAATTATCCGGCTCTATTTCGGCCTCGAAGGCGACCGCCCTCTGACGCTCGAGGAAATCGGCGAGCACTTCAAGCTCACCCGCGAGCGCGTGCGCCAAATCAAGGAAAAAGCACTGCGACGCATGCGGCACCGCTCCCGTCTCGAACCGCTTCGCAAATATCTGGGCTGAGTTCTTTCAAGGCGTATCTGGATCTGCATAGCCCTCGCCCGGAATCCGGGCGAGGGCTTTTTGTTTGCGCCCGGCTTGCGCCGCACGGATTTATTTGCTAAACTTCAGAGAAAATTTCTGTATCCCTGCGTGTTACCAAGACAGAATATGCCAAACCTTGCCAACGTGGTTTTTGCTCTGCCGCTTCAACAAGCCTTTACCTATCGCGTCCCGGACGCGCTTGCCGGTCTGATTCGCGTCGGCAGCCGGGTGCTCGTGCCGCTGGGGCCGCGGCGTCTGACCGGCTTCGTCGTCGCGCTCCCTGCCACGTGCGAACACAAGCGTTTGCGCTCCGTCGAGGAGCTTCTGGATATCGAACCGGTGGTTTCTGGTGAGATTCTGGCCCTGGCTGAATGGATATCCGATTACTATTTGTGTTCGCTCGGCGAGGCGCTGCGGGCGGCGGTACCATCGGTGTTTTTTCAAACTTCGAAACAGGTGGTTTCTCTGCGAACCGAACGGCCCGAACATTACGCGACGCTGCTGAAAAAATCGGCACCGCGGCAGAGCGAGATCCTGCGGTTTCTGGGAAAAGAAGGCAAGGTGAGTGTCGCAAAGCTGAGCCGGCAACTCGGCGCAAAAAATCTGATGAGCAGCCTGACCTGTTTGCAGGAGAAAGAACTCATCGAGATCGCGCACGATTTGGCCGCCAACGCGGCCCGGCCTCGCGTCGAGACATTTGTGGAGCTCGTGCGCGCGCAGGGGGACGACTTCGCGGCTGAGCTGCAACAGCTTCGGGAAAGAGCCCCTCGCCAGGCTGAAGGGCTCGCGTTTCTTCAGGCTCGCGGCGCCATGGTGCCGCGGGGGGAAATGTTGCGTGCAACCGGCCTTTCCCCGGGCATCCTCAAGGCGCTGGCCGACAAGCGACTGGTGAAGTTTTCCCGGCAGCCTGTTTTTCGGGACTATTACCAGTCCGTGCCGATCGAGCCGCCCAGCCATTTGCAGCTGACCAGCGAACAGCAGGCCGCACTCTCCGAAATTCTGACCGCTTTGGACGCGCGGTCTTTTCAGACATTTCTCCTGTTCGGCGTCACGGGCAGCGGCAAGACGCAGGTTTATATCGAGGCGATCTCACGGACGCTGCAACAGGGGCGGGACGCCATTGTTTTGGTGCCGGAAATCGCATTGACCCCGCAGGCGGTTCAGCGTTTTCGGTCGCATTTCAGGGATCAGGTGGCGGTCCTGCACAGCGCGATGTCTGAGGGGGAACGCTACGATTCGTGGAGAAAGATAAAGCGCGGCGCGGCCCGGGTCGTCATCGGGCCGCGTTCGGCGATTTTCGCGCCACTGGCCAGGCTGGGCCTGGTCGTGGTGGATGAAGAGCACGAAGCGTCTTACAAGCAGACCGATTCCAATCCCCGCTATCACGCCCGCGACCTTTCCGTGGTGCGGGCGCGCGCCTGCGGCGCAACCGTCCTCCTGGGGTCGGCGACACCCTCCAGCGAGTCGTTCTACAATGCCACCACAGGAAAATACGTGCTGCTCGAACTCACGAATCGGGTCAATGACCTCCCCATGCCGCCGGTCGAGATCGTGGATATGCAAAAGGAGCGCAGGCTTTCGGGCAGCCGCAAGGAGCCGGTTTTTTCTCGCCTGCTCGCGCACAAAATAGAGGAAAAAATCGCGTTGAAGGAGCAGGTCATTTTGCTGCTGAACCGGCGCGGATTCTCGAGCTACATCAAATGCCGCGAGTGCGGGTTCGTGGAGGAGTGTGAGAATTGCAGTATCAGCCTCACCTACCACAGCCGCGGGCGGTGGCTGCGCTGTCATTACTGCGACTTCTCCAAGCCCGCTCCTGACGTGTGTCCCAGCTGTGGCGCGGACGATATCGTCTACAAAGGACTTGGGACTCAGCAGGTTGAAGAGCAGATCGCGGAGCGCTTCCCCCAGGCGCGGCTCGTTCGGATGGACCTCGACACGACCAGTAAGAAATGGTCACACGACCGGATACTGACGGATTTTGGCGCGGGCAAGTACGATATCCTCCTCGGCACGCAGATGGTGGCAAAGGGGCTCGATTTCGGCAGGGTGACCCTGGTTGGCGTGGTCAACGCGGATATCGGCATGTTGCTTCCCGATTTCCGTTCGTCTGAGCGCACGTTTCAACTGATAACGCAGGTAGCCGGTCGTGCCGGCCGCAATGAGCTGGGAGGAGAGGTGATCATCCAGACATTCTCGCCGGAAAGCGTCTGCTTGCTGCGCGCGCAAACCCACGATTTTCGCGGTTACTATTCGGGCGAGATCCGCGACCGCGAGCGACTCGGATATCCGCCGTTCGCCCGTCTGGCGTGTTTGCGTTTTCGCGGGGAGGAGCTGGAAGAGGTTCGCCGTGCCGCGCGAAAATTCGCCGGCATTCTGAAGCAGATCCCGTCTGCCGTGCGCGTGCTGGGGCCGTCTCCGGCGCCCATAGAACGGCTGCAAAACAACTATCGCTATCAGATTCTGCTGAAGGTTTCGAAAGCGGTGGGGGCGAGTTCTCGGGTTCTGCGGCAGTCGGTGCGCGCTGCGATGGCAACCTATCTGAAGCAGTCACCATCGCCGCGGGTGCATGTCACGATTGACATTGATCCAGCTTCGATGATGTAGACGGAATCACGGGCGCCGCGATGACCGCCCGGCTTCGTATTTGACGATCAACTGCACTACCCGGGAGTAGCTGGCCCGCCCTTCTTTGACCTGATTTGCCTTCAGGTATAAATCGTATCCTTTCCTCGATACTTTCGAGATCACCCCGACGTGCGACAGCCATCTTCCGCGCACGGCGCTCAGGTCGAGCTTTACCCCGTCCGTGATCAGGTCGGAAAAGAAGCGATGCCGTTCCGGGCTCCCGCCGCTTGCGCTCAGAAAGTAGCCGAGGACGCTGAAGTAGCCGCTGTATCGCAGCAAGGGATCCTCGGAGTTCGTGCAGACCAGAAACGCGAGAAAGTTTGCCTCGGCCTCGTTGGTGTATCCCATCTGATGTGCCTTTTCATGCGCGATCACGAACGGTTGCTCGATGATCATCAGGTCTTTGTTGTAGTGGACCTCGTGGAAGAACGGGCTGAACCAGCCGCTGGTGGTGGTTTTGTTTAAGACCCAGTTGTCGACGAGCGTCTTGACACTGCGCGACCCCGGGATTTTTTTCAGGTGGAGGCTGTCGAGCACCGAGCTGTAGGAGGCTTCCACATGATCGTTGATCGTGGGGATATCGATGACCGGATAGGAAAGGTTCAGTTTGTCCGCCTGCCGGATGATGTCGACAAACGTTGAATCGAAGGCATCCATTTCCAACTGGACCGCATCGAGGCCGAGTTTGGTCGAAAGGGGCAGGCGCAGGTAGTTGAGGCCCCAGAAGAGATAGAACCAGACGACCATGATCGCGGCCAGGGTGGTCAGATTGAGAAGGGTTCTGGAGAACGTTGTTCGCCTGTGCCACAGGCTGTTGAACAGGGCCGGAGCCAGGATGAGCACCGAGAACCAGACGGCAAATTCGGTGAGGGAAAATGAGAACTGGCCGGAGACGCCGGACATGAGCAGCGTCAGAATGGGGTAGAGCCCGTTCGAATAGTAGGTTTCGACGAGGTCCGGATATGCGGTCAGCCAC
This sequence comes from uncultured Calditrichaceae bacterium, assembly GCA_964614885.1. Lineage (GTDB taxonomy): Bacteria > Zhuqueibacterota > Zhuqueibacteria > Oceanimicrobiales > Oceanimicrobiaceae > JAJDAG01. The sequence continues at coordinate 6,931 of CAZTNL010000122.1, forward strand.
TGGACGATCAGAAAAAAGGCCAGTGCCGTGCCGATTAATCCGGCGCGAAACTTGGTATGGGCGTGCATCGTGAGCCCGGAGCCCGGTGCCTGAGCGCTATCAGAAATGGCGTTTACTCCAGCCCAAGTTCGGCGGCAATGGCTTGCATGGCCGCGATGACGTTTTGAATATGTTCGTCGAGTGGGAGGCCAAGCAACTCGGCGCCCTGGTGGATGTCGTCTCTGCTGACGTTGGCGGCAAACGCTTTCGATTTCAATTTCTTTTTCACGGATTTCACGGTCACATCCATCACACTTTTCGAGGGCCGCACCAGGGTGACGGCGGTGACAAAACCGCAGAGTTCGTCCACCGCGCAGAGCGCTTTCTCCATCGGGATCTCCGGCTTGACCCCGGAATAGTCTGCATGGCACAGGATCGCCCGGAGGATATCTTCGTCGTAGCCCTTTTCCCGCAGGATTTCGACACCGACAAACGGATGCTCCTCCTGGGTCGGATGTTGCTCATAATCGAAATCGTGAAGCAGCCCGACGATGCCCCACCGCTCTTCGTCTCCGTTGAGTTTGCGTGCGTAGAAACGCATTGCCCCCTCCACTGCAAGCATGTGTTTGCGCAGGCTGTCCGATTCTGTGTATTGGGTCATCAGTTCCCAGGCATCTTGGCGTGTCACGATT
>CAZTNL010000123.1:0-7593 GCA_964614885.1 uncultured Calditrichaceae bacterium
TACATAGGCTTCGGTTTCGGCAGTGCCGGTACTGCAGAGCGTATCAAATTGGAGCCGCACCAGGTTCAAAACAGCCTGGTTGGGATGAGCATTCGCCAGCACGCGCTTGGTTTCGGTGCCCAGACGATCGCGTTCCGCGCCTAGCGCCCTGGCAATTTCTCTGCTGGGGTGGCGCTGCACGTAGAGCCGTGCCTGCCGGCTCAACGTCGGGTCCCGATGCAGAGTCGCCCGGGCAATGGTAGCGAGCGCCTGCGGAGTGTTGCGCAGGTCCGCGATTTCGCCCATCTTGTTCAGTGTGATGATAAGACCGAGCGTGACTCTGTAGTTGCGGTTCGGCCGGGCGGCTGGTGATCGTTTCTGAGCCCCGAAGGTTCTCAAATGAGCCATGAACGGTTGCCTCCGTGCGCAGGTTGAGCTGGTACCATGTGAAGGCAGCGAACACGATAAGACCGAGCACGATGAACCAAAGCCCACAGTAGACGGCCATGAGTGGTATGCGCCCCTGCTCGTTGGCCGTTTGCTGCCACGCCTTTCTGGCCTTTTTCTCAGCCACGAAGATTAGGAGAACGATAAGAGCAAACGGACCATACTGGAACAACATTTTAATCCATGCTTCCAAGTCAACCATTGTCAACTCCTTTGAACGGTGAACTGTGCCATCCCTTCCTGTCATAGAGAGCATTTCATTGGCTGAAAAATCTCAGCAAGAGCGGATTTGTCTCCGTTTTTCTGGGTAGAACTGCCGGCAAGAATCAAAGTCTCACGGCAAACTGTCGATACTTGAATAGGCCACCATTTCGTGATGGTGACCGCGATGAAGTTGGCTTTCGACTGAAACAGAGAGAAACTATGTGCCCAACTGCCCACTTGCTGGTCGTGGATGACGAGCTTGATTTCGCACATACGGTCAAGGATATTTTGCAGAAATTCGGCTATCAGGTGCACACGTCTGCCTCGGGATACGAGGCATTGCAACTGCTGAGCCTTCAGCCCTTCGATCTCGTGCTGCTCGATCTCAACATGCCGCTGATCAGCGGGGTCGACACTCTGAAACGCATGCAAAAAATTGACCCGTCTCTGCCGGCAATCATTCTGACGGCCGACAGCCGGGTGGGGACGGTTGTCGAGGCCATGAAACTCGGCGCGTACGACTACTTTTCCAAGCCACTCGAATGGGAGAAGCTTGAAATCGCCATCAAGAACGCGCTCATTACCAGGGAGCTGCGCGGAGAGGTGACGCGCCTGAGGGGGCAGCTCAAGAACAAGTTCGGATTCGAACAAATCATCGGCAAGAGCAAGAAGATGCGTGAAGTTTTCCAGTGCCTGGAGCGCGTGGTCGATACGGATGTGACGGTTTCCATTCGCGGCGAGAGCGGTACCGGAAAAGAACTGTTGGCGCGGGCTATCCACTTCAACGGTGAGCGCAAGAATCATCCCTTCGTCGCTGTCAATTGCGCAGCGATTCCGGAGAACCTGCTGGAAAGCGAGCTGTTTGGGCATGAGAAGGGATCATTCACCGGAGCTGCCTCGCGCCGTGTCGGGAAATTTGAGCAGGCCGGCGGCGGCACTATTTTTCTGGACGAGATCGGCGACATGCCGATGTCGACCCAGGTCAAGATTCTGCGTGTCTTGCAGGAACGCAAGTTTCAGAGGGTCGGAGGTGATGAGACGGTTTCGGTTGACGTCCGTCTGATCTCGGCGACAAACAAGCATCTCGAAGAAGAGATGCAACTGGGCCATTTTCGCGAGGATCTATACTACCGCATCAGCGTCTATCCGATTCTGATGCCCCCGCTGCGGCAGCGCAAGGAGGATATCCCACTGCTGACCGCATTTTTCCTCGAAAAGTTCAACAAGGAATATCACCGCAAGGTGAAAGGCGTTGCCCCGCAAACCATGGATTACTTGATGAATTATGACTGGCCGGGAAATGTCAGAGAGCTCGAGAATGTGCTCGAACGCTCATTCTTGAATGCCGGCGAAAACGTACTGGCGCCGGAGCATTTACCGATCACGCTCATTTCGTTCAAAGAGGAGTGCGGCCCAAACGACAGCTACATCGACTTGAAGAGGGTGGTCGGAATGACAAATTCGATTACGCCCCTGAAAGAGCTTGAGCGCGAAGTCCTGATCCAGGCGCTGCGCATCACGAACTACAATATGTCCAACGCCGCCTCGGAGCTCGGCATCGGCCGCACCACCCTCTACCGCAAGCTACAGAAATACCGGATCGACTTGCGCCGATAGGCGCCAACGACAGCACTCTAACCGCCTGGGGCTCGTGCCTGCTTACAAATACACAGCTTTCGATGAGTCTGGAAACGAAGTTTCCGACGTTATGGACGCGCCCGACGCAAGCGCAGTCGCCGGACATCTGGAAGGGCTCGGCTATCTGCCGCTCAACATCGAGGAAAAGGGCCAGGTTGCCGAGCTGAAACTCTTCAACCGCCCGAAAAAGCTCAAGGATGCTGAGATCATTGTTTTTACCAAGCAACTGGTCACCCTGCTGAAAGCGGGCGTTCCCTTGCTGGTTTGCCTCGAATCACTGGTGGAACAAACCGAGAGCGAGTCCCTGAGAAACGTGATTCAGGCGATTTACATCGACATCGAGAGCGGCGTCAGCTTTTCTGAGGCTCTGAAAAATCAACCGGGCGCGTTTTCCGAACTGTATGTCAATTCCATCATGGCGGGAGAAACCGGCGGCGCTCTCGATGAGGTGCTGCAGCGGCTGGCCGAGCTCATGGAGCACGACAATGAAACCCGCTCGCGGATCAAGTCCGCCATGCGCTATCCGGTCATCGTCGTCGTTTCGCTGGTGGTGGCCTTCATTACACTGATGCTGGTGGTGGTGCCGAATTTCATCGACTTGTTCAACAAGCTGCACGTGGAACTCCCTCTGCCGACCAGGATTCTCATTGGCTTCCACACGTTGATTTCGAGTTACTGGTACCTGCTTCTGGCATTTGCCGTGGCCGCTTTCGCTGGGTTCAAGTGGTATGTCAAGACCGAAACTGGCGCTTTTCGCTGGGACCAGTTCAAACTCTCTTTGCCGGTTTTCGGCGAGCTGAACATGAAAACGGCCATGTCTCGTTTTACCCGCATGTTTGAAACGCTCAACAGCAGTGGACTTCCCATTCTGCAAACACTTGAAATAACCGCCAAAACGGTGGGAAATCTTGTCATCGGGAAGGAAATCGAAAAAGTCTCTGTAGGTGTCTTGCAGGGCAAGGGGCTGGCCCAGCCGCTCAACGAGGGCAAAATATTTCCCCCAATGGTCATCCGGATGATTTCCATCGGCGAGCAGTCCGGGTCTCTCGACGAGATGCTGGTCAACGTTTCGCGGCACTACGATACCGAGGTCGAATATGCGGTCAAGAACCTGACTTCACTCATCGAGCCGATTCTGACCGTTTGCATGGGCGTGATTGTGCTGTTCCTGGCGCTGGCTATCTTCATGCCAATGTGGGATCTCACCAAGATAGCCAAGTGATTTTCGTTTTGAAACAGCTGCTTCATTATGGGAATCAGCCTCATGCGCGCAGGAATCCGAATTGGAACAGTATGCTGCTTTGAAACAGTTGTAATAGTCATGTCAATAAAATCAAATACTTAACCAAATGCTGCGAGACTCCGATAGGGTGTATATGCCAGAACGGAACACACGTCGGTTTTCTGATGGGTTTGGCTCCTGAATCGGCGATGCCATCTAAGCTATTGAAATAATGGAGTTAATGCAACGGAAAAAACATCGAATAAATCGTGGCACGCGGGTTGCTTTAGTAGGCCGTGCAGCTGCCAAGTCACTGAACACATCTCATCTTTTGGAGGTAGTGCAATGAAGAACCAAAGTGGTTTTACTCTGATCGAGCTGATCATGGTGATTGTTATCCTCGGAATTCTCGCAGCGATCGCCGTTCCCCAGTTCGTCGACCTGAGCGATACCGCGCAGGCATCGCAGTGCAAGTCGAATCAGGCCGCTGTTGAAGCAGCTGCATCGATCGCCTATGCCCGGAATGCCGCCGCTGGCAATGCCGCTTTCCCGACAGCTCTGGCAGACAGCATGTTCAAAAACAACAAGATCCCGACCTGTCCTTATGACGGTTCCAACATCGCCTACAACTCGGCCGACGGAACGGCTTCATGCCCGAACAGCATCGCTGAGCACGCACGCTTCTAATTTCAGGGCTGAGGCCCTGAACACCTGGAAATTGCGAAAGGGAAGTCACACATACCAGTGGACTTCCCTTTTTCCATTCAAGGCGGACCATGAAAACGAATCTGCGAAATCAAAACGCGTTCACCCTGGTCGAGCTGGTCGTAACCGTCACCATTCTCGGCATCGTTTCCTATGTCGCGGTGAGCAAGTTCGCGTCGACACACACTGCGCTACAGTATGAGACGTTCCTGAAAAAGATGGCGTCCGACGTCCGGTACGCCAGGGACAGAGCTCAGACCGGAGGCCAGGGCACGCGATTCTACGTCGACAGCGGCGGGAACCGCTATTACCTCAAATGGGCCGACGGAACGGCCCTGCAGGATCCCGTGGGCGGGGGCGATTTCATTATGCAGGCAGGGAGTGGACACTACCCCGGGGTTGTCATTACGGCAACGGCATTCGCCGGCGGCCGTCTGGATTTCAACACCGCAGGCATACCCGCAAACGCAGGCGCTTCGTTTCAGGGTGAGTTGACCCTGGCCACCATTAACGGCCGTGGCAGAATTGTCGTCACCGCCAACACGGGTCTGGTACGCATTGAAGACTAGCTTAGCACAACGCCGCTGCCGGCCACAGGCCGGATTCACTCTCATCGAGATCATCATCGTGGTCGTGCTGATGTCGATCTTGACAGGGTTTGTCGCCAACGTGATTTTTTATGAAATGAATACTTACGCCATGGTCAGCGATCGCAAAGAGGGTCGGCAAAATACGCAGCTTGCCATGCGGTGGATGACCCGCGACCTGCGGCAGATCGTCTCCGCGGACAGCATTTTCAAAGCCACGGCCGACTCGATAAGGTTTCGACATGTCGACGGGCAGCAAGTTAAATATCAACACCGATCTTCGAAGTTGTACCGCAACGACGACCTCCTGGCGGAGAATCTCACGGATTTCGCGTTTTCCTATTTCGACGATTCGCGGACACTCATGAATTTTCCCATTTCCGACACAGAAAAGATTCGCAGCGTCGGTGTGCGGTTGAGCGCGAAGGTAAATGGCGAAACCGTTCACGCCCAAACCACCGTTGCACCGAGAAACTTTTGAGGAGCTTTTGCCAGATCTTGCCAGAAATATTCGCGCGTCCTTAAGAGGCCGCCTTCGCCGCAGCAGGCTGGCCCGAAACGGCGGCAGTACGCTCATCGAGCTGATTCTGGTCATTATTTTTCTGAGCGTGGCGATCCTTGCCAGCATCAACATGATGACGGGCAGTCTGTCCGGCAGCGCCGAAACCGAGCTGCTCGCCACTGCAACGGATCTCGCGAATGCAAAGATGGAAGCGATTCTGGCCGACAAGAAAAGCAAAGGATACCCGTTCGTCAAGTCTTCGAATTATCCGGACGAATCGAACGTCAACAACCTGAACGGATTCAATCGCTATGTCAAGGTGACCAAGTTTTCCACGTACAAAGAGGTAGAGGTAAAAGTGACGCACCCTGATATTGAGAGTTGTATTCTGACCGCAATCATGACGAACTACTAGCCATGCGTCGCCTCATAACTGAGCAGAAAGGCGTCTCCCTGATCATGGCCATCGTGGCCGGCATGTTTCTGTCGATCCTGGGGTACGTGACGGTTTCCATGGTCATCATGGACGCCAGAGCGAGCGGCGCCGCTCTGCAATCGACCCAGGCTTTCTGGCTGGCTGAAAGCGGAATCGAGCTTGCCTACCGCTGGCTGCGTTTCGAAGATCCGCCACCCGGGGGAATCGCACCGTTCGTCAAATACAACGCACGCCAGGAAGGGGCCGGCTCCTTTACCGTCACCATCGACCCGGATGACGCAAACGCCGGCACGTATCTAAAAAAGTACAAGCTGACCTCGGTCGGGGACGTGGGCGGTATCACCCGCACCATCGAAGTTGCCATGCAGATGACGACCTTCAATAAGTACGCCTATCTTACCGGCAGCGAGGGAGGCTCGATTTGGTTCAAGGGCGGCGATGTTATAGAAGGTCCGATTCACAGCAACGACCGCCTCTCGATCGTGCAGAATCCTGTTTTCATGGGAAAGGTGAGCAGCAGCGCAAATTCTTTCAACAAGGGCAATCCGTTTAACCCTGATTTTCAGGACGGCTACCAATTGGGCGTTCCGCCCGTCATTTTCCCGACGGAGCAGGATTTGATGGACAATTATTGGGCCTCGAACACCAATCCGCCTTCGGTTATCATCGATGCGCGTTTTGGCAAGGATGCCAGCATCGAATTCAATCCGGACGGGACCTTCACCTACAATATCTGGCATTTCAACCGGCGCGGCCGAAAAGTTTACGATGCGCGCAACGTGGTGGTCAATGTCGCTGACGCCGATGGTCTGGTCTATGTGCGGGGCGACGTCAGCGTTGAGGGCACCCTGGATGGTGCGGTTACGGTGATCTCCACGGATGATATGACGATCACCGACGACGTGGTGTATGCCTGTGCCGATGGCTCCGGCCGGCCATCGGCAGGATGTGACGATGTTTTGGGCCTAATTTCTCTCAAAGACATGATCGTTGCCGATAATAATTCTAACGGGAACGACGTGAAAATCGACGCGTCGATCCTGACTCTCGACAATTCGTTTACCGTCGAGAACTACTGGTCGGGCTACCCGCGGGGGAAGCTCACGATTTGGGGGTCCCTGAGTCAAAAAGTGCGCGGACCGGTGGGCACCTTCAGCTGGTGGGGACAGACCGGATATGACAAGGACTACCATTACGACACGCGATTCAGCGATACGCCACCGCCGTACTTTCCGGTGACGGGGCAATACCACTACGACTATTGGAAAGAGGTTGCGAACTAGGAAATCAAAAGGAATTGAACGATGACGATGCCGATCTTCTTAGCCATTGGATTGCTGTTTCTTGTTTTTGGTCTGCTCTTCTTTTTCGCGCCGAACGTCATCGTGAGGATGAGCGAAATTGGCAACAAGATGATTTTTGCCGATTACAACTCGATGGCGCACCGAAAGGTGTCCGGGGCGATTCTTCTTGCGATGAGTTTTCTCATGTTTTACCTTGGAATTCGAATGTAGATGAGACGACTGTTGTCAACATACCTGCTGACCTCGGCCGCGCTCTTAACCGGCTCTTTCGAGGCAGGTGCGACAAATCTCAGCGGAGCCATCACTGCGGATACGCTCCGGCAAGTCGATAGCCCGTTCATCGTTGTCGGCAACATCAGCCTGTCGTCCACGCGGACGCTCGTGGTGGAGGCAGGCGTCACCCTGAAGTTCAACAGTGGCTTGAATTTTACCATCAACGGGACCTTGACTGCGGTCGGCGCCAGCGAGGATTCCATTCGGTTCACTTCGAACCTGGGCTCGCCAAACTCCGGCGATTGGAATGGGCTGGTTTTTCCCGCATCGGGCGCGGGCCTTCTGCAATACGTTGT
>CAZTNL010000124.1:0-1384 GCA_964614885.1 uncultured Calditrichaceae bacterium
CATCGAAGCGCTTGCTTCTTTGCTGAAATTTCCTAGCTTTAGGTCAAATCAGGCAAGCAACAGACTATCCCGTGACACGTTTGAAATTTGACCGCTTACCCGTCTAACCATGCCAGGCAGAGGAACCGCTCCCAGAAAAGGTGAGGAGCTAAAACGACGCGTTGTCGAGCTGGCCGGGCTTCTGGACCTGAAAGCCGACACCGAAGTCCGCGCGGCCCGCCGTCTCTGGGGGGCCAAACGCCGCATCGACGTCGTTCTCATGCACGAACCTAGCAGAAAGGTACTCGGTATCGAGTGCAAGTTCCAGGGCACCAGCGGTTCGGCCGAGGAGAAGATCCCGGCAACCATCAAGGACATCGAATACTGGCCGATTCCGGGCATCGTTGTCATCGACGGGCCGGGTTTTTCCAGCAACATGATGGGTTTTCTCATGGCAACCGGCAAGGCGGTTTGGTTTGAGGATCTGGAGGATTGGCTGAAGCTGTATTTTGTTTTGTGAGCCTGGGTGCAATTTTTTTTCAGGCGGATGACCGCCTTACGGCGGCACTACGAACTGGCCGAAAGATCTGGCGCAAATTAACCGCTACTTGAAAAATTCATGAACCGCAAAGACGCGGAGACGCAAAGCTTAATAAAACAATGGCCTGAATTACTTTGAAACGCCTTTTTTGTATCATATTCAAGAACAACCTTTCTTGATGGTGAATGAAGATTTAAAACTGTTTTTTTTTGCGCCTTTGCGTCTTTGCGGTGAGATTTTGTAGTAGTATCGCTTATCTTTTGCATTTTTTTTCAAAAGATTGTTTAAGGTGAAAAAATCAAAACCGCGAAGCGCGCGAAGAAAACGAAGAAAAAACAAAGTCTTGTCCTGAGCCTTCGTGATCTTCGAGTCCTTCGTGGTAAAGAAGACGTTTTGAGATCGCTATTATTGGATACCTCAGTTTTTTGCGGCTTCGTCGCGTTAGGATAACAGATTGAAGAAACAGACGCGGCCCCGGCCATTCCTGAAGTGGGCCGGGGGAAAAACTCAACTCACAAAACAACTGCTGCTGCGCGCGCCGGCGACTTTCGGGAACTACTTCGAGCCGTTCGTCGGCGGCGGCGCGCTGTTCTTTGCGCTCTGCCGGGAAGGACGCATCCGCAAGGCCCATCTGGCTGATCTCAACGCCGAACTCGTCGATACTTATTGCGCAATCCGGGACAGGGTGGAGGACGTGATCGAATGCCTGTCCGGCTACAAACACGACAAGGCGCTTTTCCTCGAAATCAGGCAGCAAAATCCAGTCGATCTGTCGCTGCCCGAGCGGGCGGCGCGCATGATTTTTCTCAACAAAACCTGCTACAACGGTCTTTACCGCGTCAACCGGCAGGGCAAATTCAACGT
>CAZTNL010000124.1:1484-4700 GCA_964614885.1 uncultured Calditrichaceae bacterium
ACAAAACCTGCTACAACGGTCTTTACCGCGTCAACCGGCAGGGCAAATTCAACGTGCCGTTTGGCAGTTACAAATCGCCGAAGATTTGCGATGCTGAAAATTTGCGAGCGGTCGCCGCGGCTTTGGCCGGAGTGGAGATCGCCTGCGCCTCGTTTGAGACGGTGGTCGAACGGGCCGGCGCCGGAGATCTGGTTTACTTTGACCCGCCGTACCAGCCGATCTCCAAAACCGCGAACTTCACCGCTTACCAGGCCACGGGTTTCGACGAGCAGGCGCAGGAACGCCTGCAGGAGGTTTGCCGCAAGCTCACAAAGCAGAAGACGAAATTCATGCTTTCCAACTCCTCCACGGAACTGATTCACAAACTTTACAACGAGAACGGATTTTACACGCACAGAGTCAAAGCGATTCGCGCCATCAACAGCGACGCGAGCAAGCGCGGCAAGCTGACAGAGCTCATCGTGACCAATTACGACACCGGGCTGGTTGAAAAATGATGGACTGGGCGCAACTCTTTTCAAGGCGTCGCTTAGGGTTCGGCAATACCCCGAAACCAAGGCCGCGCCAGGAAGGCCGTAGCGATTTCCAGCGCGACTTCGACAGGGTTATTTTTTCTCCCGCTTTTAGACGTCTGCAAAGCAAGACTCAGGTCGTGCCTTTGCCACAAAACGATTTTGTGCACACCCGTCTCACGCACAGCCTTGAAGCCTCGTGCGTCGGCCGGTCTCTCGGCCGAATTGTGGGCGACCGCACGATCCGGGAATCCCCCGACCTGTTTGCCGATGTCGGCGTAACGCCGCCTGACTTTGAGGCTGTTGTGGCGGCGGCATGTTTGGCACACGATATCGGCAATCCGCCTTTCGGCCATTCTGGCGAAGATGCGATCTCCGAATATTTCCGCGGTAGCCGGGCGAAGCGTTTCCTTGAGGGTTTGAGCGCCGCACAGATCGCGGATCTGCAAAACTTCGAGGGCAACGCAGCCGGCTTTCGGCTTCTGACCTACACCGCGCCCAGCGACTCCGACGTGAACATGGGGCTGGGCCTGACCTTCGCGACGCTTGGCGCCTTCACCAAATATCCCAAGGGCGCGCTGCCGGACCTCAAAAAATCCACCAATGCCAGCGAGCGCAAATTTGGCTTTTTTCAGTCAGAAAAAGAAATCTTCGGCGGGATTGCGGACGAACTCGGTCTGCTGGCGAAGGCACACAGCGCCTGGCACCGCCACCCGCTCGCATTCCTGGTTGAGGCCGCCGACGATATTTGCTACACGATCGTCGATTTTGAAGATGGCTTTAAGGTGCGCCGCGTCGAGTTCGAGACTGTCGAGCGCCTGTTCAAGGGAATCATTGCCGGCGGCTTCGAACGGATCTCGGCGCGCTACCGGAAGATTCATTCGGCGCAGGAGAAGATCGGCTTCCTGCGCGCCCTGGTCATCAATAAACTCGTCCTGGAAGTCGCGGAGATTTTCAGCGACCATCTGCCGCAGATCCTGAGCGGAGAGTTTGACCAACATCTGACCGACCTTGCTCCGGCCAAACCGATTCTCGATGAAATCTCGAGCATTTCCGTCGAGTACCTCTATCGTGCCCCGGAAGTCGTGGAGATCGAAATTGCCGGATTCGAGGTGCTGGCCGGCCTGCTCGATGCGTATTTACAGGCGGTGTTTAGCGCGGACTCCCACCACAGCAAGATGGTGCGCCGGCTGATCCCGAGCCCCTACCTCGATGTTGACGGCAAACCTTTCGCCGACAAATATCACAGCATTCTGAACATTGTGCTGCTGGTTTCCGGCATGACCGACACATTTGCCATCGAAACCTACCGCAAGATCAAGGGCATCGCCCTGCCGAGCTTCTGAAAAAAACAGACGGTTTTCTTAAAGTTAGCAAAAGAGTCATGGACCAGATTGTGCAAATCGCCGGTATTCAAGATGCCGATGAAGCAAATCTGTTGCTCGACGCCGGCGTTGATTGGCTGGGCTTTCCTCTGCGACTCACCTACCACCAGCCCGACTTAACCGATGCAGCGGCAGCCGGCATCATCGCCTCGCTGGCGGCGCCGCACCGGGGCGTTCTCATCACCTACCTGGACAAGGCCCGCGAAATAGCCGCGCTTTGCAAGCGCCTGGGAACGAATACTGTTCAGCTTCATAACGACGTGAGCGTCGACACGTTGTCTGAGTTGCGCGTCGCGTTGCCGGAGCTCTACATCATCAAAAGTCTCGTCGTCAGGGCGGACAATGGGGGCAGACTGCGCCAAAGTGTAACCAAACTAACGCCGTTCGTCGACGCCTTTCTCACCGACACTTTCGATGCGGCCACAGGCGCGAGCGGCGCGACCGGCAAGACGCACGACTGGCGGGTCAGTCGCGAACTGGTTGAGATTTCTGAACGGCCGGTCATCCTGGCGGGTGGCTTGACGGCTGAAAATGTGGCGGAAGCCATCGCAGTGGTCCGGCCCGCCGGCGTTGATGCCCATACGGGCGTAGAAGGCGTCGACGGCAGAAAGGCGCCGGAGAAGGTCCGGCGGTTCGTGCTTGAAGCCAGGAGGGCATTTCAGCAGAAATTCCGAAATCTCGGAAAATAGTGAAATGATCTTGCTTTAGTCGGTTCGGTTTTCTTATTTTAGAGAAAATGAGTCACACATATTCAAAAGTTCTTAGTACAGCAGTCGGCAGTTGTCTCCTTGTTGATTTTCTGGGGTCCTTCCTTGAAACCGATTTTTGGACACTCTGGCAGCATGTATAAGGCTTACGAGAGGAGGTGAGCAGCTTGTCAGAACGTGAAACTGGTGTTGTGAAGTGGTTCAACGGCACAAAGGGATACGGTTTCATCCAGCGCGACGCTGGCGGGGATGTTTTTGTGCATTATTCGTCGATTAAAAGTGAAGGCTTCAAATCGCTTGAGGAGGGCCAAAGAGTCGAATTCTCCGTGGCTGAAACCGACCGGGGCCTGCAGGCACAAGACGTGTCGATAGCGTCCTGAACTGAGCCTCTTGAAGTGCGGCCCAGTTCCCTGAGTCGCACTTCCCTTCCCCTTTCCTGCCATCCTCCGGCAAGTGTTGTCAGCACTCTGTTCCCTGCGACAGGCTTCCCGCCAACCTCGTCCCTGCATTATTCACAGAATACAACTTTGCGGTTAAAGGATTTGTCAGGCTAGTAGATCAGCGCCAGCAACAGGCGGCCGACTTCGGCCAGACTCTCTGCGCTGCATTTTT
>CAZTNL010000124.1:4800-7591 GCA_964614885.1 uncultured Calditrichaceae bacterium
ATCAGCGCCAGCAACAGGCGGCCGACTTCGGCCAGACTCTCTGCGCTGCATTTTTCTGGGGTGTCTTCGCTCGTGTGCCAGTACGGGTAGTCGAAATCGATGAGATCGATGCACGGAATGCCGGCTTCCAGCAGCGGGAGATGATCATCCGTCACCTGATACCGCGGCTCCGCGTGGAAGGATGGCAACCCGAGCTCTGCCGCCTTGTCCCAAACACGATATGCGACTTGCGGCGCATATTTCAGGGAGTTGTGTTCCTGGTAGATCTGCAGATCGCTGTCGCCGATCATATCGAGGACACTTCCAAACGCCGGCCGGTAGTTCTTGTCCTTGTTGGCGGCGAAATAGCGCGCGCCGAGCGCGAATTCTGTTCCGCCGGTTTGGCCGCAATCCTCGCCGTCGAACAGGATGATGTCGACTCCGTACGTCGGTTCCGTCATCTGAATCTGGCGCGCGACCTCGAGAAGGACGGCCACTCCGGACGCGCCGTCGTTGGCGCCGGGAACCGGCAGCAGCCTCTTCGCCGCATCGGAATCCTGGTCAGCCCATGGCCGCGAGTCCCAATGCGCGCACAGCAGAACGCGATGCGGTTTTTTTACTCCGAAACTGGCAATGATGTTGGTCAGGCGCTGGGGCTGTGGCAGGTGGGGCAGTTTTTCCACGAACGTTTGTTCGGTGACGAGCGCGCCGTACTTTCTTAGTTCGGACGTCAGAAAGGAGAGACAGGCGGCGTGCGCCTCGCTTCCCGGGACGCGAGCTCCGAAAGCGACTTGACGCTTGAGAAAGTTAAGCGCGCTCTGACCGTCGAAGGGCGGCGCCGGCCCGCGTTCATGCCGGCAGGAAAGAAAGACCGACAGGGCGAGAAGCATGAGCAGGGTTGATCCGAAATATCCCGAGCGCGTCATCGTCCGCGCCGGAGGTCAGTTGCCGCGGATGGCGATGTTGACATCGATGCCGAATTCCTGGACTTTGGTCTTTCCGACGCGCTTGCTTTCGGTCTGGCCCACTTCAATGAAGGCGCCGCCGCGTACGGTGGTGCTGAAGGAGTAGGTCAGTTTTGGCGAAAACGACCAACGTTTCGTGCGGTCGGCCTCGGCAAACTCGGTGGCCTGCGCGCTCTGGGTGTTTTCGGTGATGACCTCGCTGGCGGTAAAAGAAACCGAGAAGTCAATCGAGTTTTTGAGCTTTGCCTTGTTGAACGGCCAGAACGGCAGGGAGAAGCCGGAGCGTTTCGAGTAGTTGGCTGTAATGGCCAGGTCGTTGTTTCGCGTGCGATTGGCGCCGCTGCCGAAGGCCAGACTGCGATTTAAAGTCGTCGAGCGGTTCATCTGGATATTGCCGGTAAATCCGTTTTTGAAGCTCAAATCCAGTTTGGCGAACGGCCGGAAGGTGGAAGTGATGTTTTCCGAAACAGGGTTTGCCCGGGTGCCGTTCCAGGCGATGTCTTTGGAGCCGGAGAACGAGTGGCTGAAGGTCACATTCTTGAAGACCTTGTTGAGAAGCGGCAGCCTGTTCAGCCCCGAGATTCGAACCGTCCAATCCGGAAAGGGCATATTCAGCCCGAATTCCGAAAGGTAGCTGTTCGACTCGCTGCCCGTAATCTGGCTGGAGAAGGAGCTCTGTTCGTTGCGCTGGTAGCGCAGTTGTACATCCACAGCCCGCCCGAGTGCCATGCCTGTGCTGACCGAATAGTTGTTACGGCTCGATCCGGTAAACGGTGTGCCGCTGAGGATTGAAACAGAGTTCACACCGGAGCTGTCAGCGAGGCCGAACTGAAACGCGAGCGAGGGTGTGGCCGTCGAGTCGAGACCGGCCTGGCGGTTGTCATTGCTCTGAGAGTAATTGAACTGAATATCCTTGAAGCTGGAGAAGAAGCCGCTGACAAGATTGAGGGGGTGGAACCCTTTGCCCTCGGCTTTCTTTTGCTGAAAGATCGTCAGCTGATTTCCTTTGAGGTCTCCGGGTGGGCGGCGACCCGAGCGACCGCGGCCTCTGCGGCCGCGCCCTCGTTTGTTTTTGTCCTTGCCGAAGATCGTGCTGACGAGTTTTTTCCACTGGAAGGTAATATCGGCCGATTTTGTAACGTTGTTGCTGGCGCTGCGGCCGGTCTCCCGATTTTGCAAACTGTTGTTGAAACGGTAGTTTGCGCTATAGCTGAAATTGTTGTTGAGCCAGCTGAAAACGCGCGGCGAATAGCGCGCCGAAAAGGCCTGGTTGACGCTGATATCGTTGAAATTGAAAGAGAGAAAATCCGACAACCGGCCCTGATCCCGCATCTGCGACTGGTACGCGCGGCTAAAGTCGACGCTGAGATTGTCAAAGACTTTCATGTTGGCGCGCATGCTGCGGTTGAAAATGAAGCTTTCGGTAATGTTGGTATCCGCGAGGGCTTCCGAATTCTGGATGCGGTTCGTCCGTTCGGAGAAGCTCTTGTTGCCCGACAGTTTCATCGAAACGTTTTGCGGGGAATAATAGAATTTAGTGGCGCGGGCCTTGTTGATGAGCGGCAGGTCCGGAAGCCATTTCAACAGAGAGACATAGTTGTTGCGACCGAAATCGAGTCGGTAATCAAAATTTCCGGTCCAGTTGACGCTGTTGGCGTTGGCGATGGTCGGACTCTTCTGCCGGTTTTGCGAGCGTCCCAGGCTCAGAGACATGCCATCCACAGTATTTTTGACAAAAAAGTTCTTCGACTTGGCGCGCCGGCGCAGGGCGATATTGAAGCCCGTCTGTTCGGTCACGTTCTCGATCCTGTCGAGCAATCGCGTCGAGTCGAGGTCGGCGGAGGTTA
>CAZTNL010000125.1:0-7578 GCA_964614885.1 uncultured Calditrichaceae bacterium
AGTTGGCGAACAGGCCGAAACCGGAGCCGTTGAGCACGTACGGGCTCCAGACGGTGCGTTGCGTGGCTTCGAGCTCGCGAATGATTTGCCGAAGGCTGCGTGTGGCGTTCTTTTTCTCCAGCACCTGCTTGAAGTCGATCTCGATGGCGCGCAGGAGGTGAATCAGGGCCCAGCAGGCGCCGCGCGATTCGTAAAAAACGTTGTCGATATCCAACCACGAGGTTTTTATGCGAGCCTGCTCCGAGACCTTGGTAGATAATTTAGCGTCCGGTTCGCCGGCGAGATCGGTGTTGATGCGTTCCTGGCCAACGCTGGCGCTCAGGCGCTGCGACAGACCGCCGAGGCGCGAGGCCACGGTCTTCAGCCAGTCGCGCAGGTTATCGGCTCTCGAATAGAATTGAGTGTTGGCGCTTTCTTGATCGACCAGACCGTCGAGATAGCGTTCGAGCGAATGGATGCCGTCGCGGTACTCGCTTTCGGCTGCTGGAAACAGCCACGCGTGGTTGTCCACGTTGAATTTCGGCTCGGCAGCCGCGAGGTCCGGACTCTCGATAGATTGCGTTTGCCCGCGGCTGATGTCGTTGCGCAGGGCTTTGGCGAAATCGCGCACCTGAATCAGCGCCCCAAATTCCCAGCTCGGCATATTGTCCATAAACACCATCGGCGGCAGCTTGTCATTGCTGAGATACCCGCCGGGTTTATCGAGCAACGTGCCGGCAATTTTTATGAGCGTGTTGGTGGTTACATAACCGGTGACCATTTTCTGCTTGTGGCTTGCGGCGCGTTGTTGCGCGGCGGCCCGCACATCGAACAGCCCGGGTTCGCGGCCGAACCAAAAGGTAAGCGCGACCACAGCGACCAACAGCAGCGCGATAAGCGCTTTGATGGCCCGGCTCAGGCCGGTCGATTCGTCGAATTCCTCTGCCATAATTAGACTCCCAGGAGATTAGATGTTCTGAAATTTTTTCTCGCGAGCAACCGTAGCCGTCGTTTCAGTTTGGTTCAGGCCAGCAGTTCGCGCAGCGCCGCGAGCAAGTAGACGATGTTCGCCTTCGATGAAGATTCGCCCATGAGGCCGATGCGCCAGATTTTACCCGCCAGGTCGCCAAGCCCGCCGCCGATTTCTATGCCATACTCCAGCAGCAGCCGTTTGCGCAGCTCGGCTTCATCAACACCCTCCGGCACGCAAATCGCGTTGAGTACCGGAAGACGAATACCCGCATCTACGAACGGTTGCAGACCAAGTTCCCGCAAGCCCGCCAGCAAAATTTCGCTGTTGCGCTTGTGGCGTTCGAAGCGTGTCTCTAACCCCTCTTCCTGCACGAGCCTGAGTGCTTCGCGGAGGGCATAATTCATGGAAATGGGCGCGGTGTGGTGGTAAGCGCGCGAGCTGTCCGACCAGTAGTTGGCTATCATGGTGACGTCGAGGTACCAGCTCTGGATCTTGCTGCTCCGCGTTTGTGCTATTTTTAGCGCGCGTTCGCTGAAGGTAATCGGCGCCAGCCCCGGTGGGCAACTCAGACATTTCTGCGTGCCGCTGTAGCAGACGTCGATTTTCCAATCATCCACCTTCACCGGCACACCGCCCAGAGAAGTCACGCAATCTGCGATGAGCAGGGCGCCGTGCTTTTCGCAGATCCCGGCCAACTCCTGCATCGGCTGCTGCACGCCGGTGGAGGTTTCGGCGTGCACGACGGCCACGGCCTTGACCGGCGCATTTTTCGCGAGAGAGCCGGCGATCTTTTGCAAATCGATGCTTTCGCTCCAGGCCGCCTCCACCCGAACCGGCGTGGCGCCGCAGCGCTGGACGACATCCGCCATGCGGTTGCCGAAAACGCCGTTCACGCCGACAACTACACGGTCGCCCGGCTCGATGATGTTGACGAAAGCCGTTTCCATGCCGGCGCTGCCGGTGCCGGAAACGGCGAAAGTGAGCTTGTTGTTTGTCTGAAAAACGAAGCGGAGCTGCTGCTGCAGCTCGTTCATGATCGTCAGGAACTCCGGATCGAGGTGGCCGACGATCGGGGTTGCCAGCGCCCGGTAGACGCGCGGATGCACCGCGCTCGGGCCTGGGCCCATGAGAATGCGTTTTGGCGGAGACAGCTCTCCGGGAGTGTGCATGTTTGCCTCCGGATCATTCGCCCGGACGGCCGTACCCCGGATGTGCGGGTCGCCTTCCGGACATGTCAGTTATTTCTCGAGCTGGCAGGGACAAAGGTCGCGCAAATACTCCCAGCGGTAAATGCCGGAGTCGTGACCGTCACCCCAAACGATCTGCATGGCGTAATGGCCCATCTCGCGCAGCTCGGTAATCGTCCATGTGCGGGTCGGTTTTTTTTCGAAGACACGCGGGTCGGCGGGCAGCCCCATGAATTCGTGCCCACCCGCACACTCCACACACGGGCAAGCCGTGCGCAGCCCTTCCAGAGCGTAGACGGACGTGTGCCCGTCTGCCCACTCGATGGTAAGCGTTTGCGCTTCCGTGGAAACGCTGATCTCTTTGGCGAACGTACGTTTATCTAGTGCCATTCTGGCCGTTTCCTGAGTTAATCTGCTTCTTAGCCTGAGAAATTCATAGCCACGGAGTTTCTCTAAGTTTTTATTTCTCAGTGCCCTCTGTGTCTCGGTGGCGACATTACCGCATCAATAAGCTTTCGTTTTTCATCCGTGACCATCCGTGGCTAAAGTTTTTGCAGCTTTGCCGCGCTATGAATTGCCGCCGGCGGCGACCGGCATCATACTCTCACTGTGTTCCCGATTGTGCAGCGCCCTCAGCCGGGCCAGAATCGCCTCTGCGAATCTGGCCGGCGCCCGGGGGTGCCGGTCGAGGTAAAGAGAAGGCTCCATAAGCTCCAGCTCCATCAGGACGAGCGCGCCTTCGATGGGCACCGCGTCCACCCTGGCATAGACACAATCGCAACCGATTTTTTCGACGATCTGTTGCGCCTGTTCCAGCAACTGCCGCGGCGGGCGTTTGCCGCTGACGGTTGCGCCCAGATCTTCCTGCACCCGAAAATCGCCGCTCGAGGGTTGTTTCCACACGCTGTGGCTGTATCGGTTCTCGAAAAAGATGAAGGACCACTCGCCGTTGGCGGTAATTTCTGAGATGAACTTTTGAATCATAACATCGCCGTGCTCGTCCACCATTTTTTCGAGACGCTCCTGGTCGGCCTGCCCGGTTTGCGGCGACGTGAGCCAGGTTTCGAAAGCGTTCGCCGATACGACAGGTTTCACAACGGCTCGCGTCCACCCCTGCTCCTGCAGGATGTCAGCAAGCCGGGGCACTTGTCCACGGCTGACCCACAAGGTGGGCACAACCTGAATCCCTTTTTCGCTGATATCTCTCAGATAGGTTTTGCGGCTGTTCCAGCGCAGGGTCTCCGGGGAGTTGAACACCTGAATCTCCTCCTTCTCGAGGCGTTCGATCCATTCGAAGAAGGCATCGAGTTTCAGGTGGTAATCCCAGCAGGAGCGAATGAACACGGCATCGAACTGCTTCCAGGTCGAATCCTGGGAATCCCAGACGAGCGGTTCGACATCGACGCCCCAGTCCAGAAGCATGTTCAGAACCAGGCGTTCATCTTTCGGTAGGTCGGAGTAGTCGCTTGAAGTAGCGAGCGCAATTTTTCTCATTTTATCATTTTAAGTTTGTCATGCCGTCGTTTGTCAAGTATACAGCACAATCAGCAGAAAATCAACGATTACGTTTACTTTGGACAAAGGGCTTGTGTTCCACTCCCGACATTGCTATATTATTGAGACTGTTTTGCCCGATTGCTTGGTACTTATGGTCTTTACCAGAGTTCGAAATGGCAGAAACTCACCACCCCAGCCCCTTTTCAATATTTGGAATGGCGCGGCCACACTTTTCCCATTCCCGGGAAAAAGCCGGAGCGGTACGCAGGTTTCTGTCTGTAAACGCTGAATAAACAACGAGAACGTTTGACCGGTGACCGGTACGGTATTTGCCCGAAGAACAAAGCTGGCGGCGCGTGCGCCCGGCCCTGAAACGACAGAACAAAGTTGAGACCCGTCATACGATTAAGGAGTTCAAGCTGCCATGATTGAAGTGAGAGGTCACGCCCGGGGAGGTCAGGGGATGGTGACGGCCTTCGAGATTCTCGCCAAAATATTCGGCCAGGCCGGCGGATTTCAAGTGCAATCCTTCCCCGCCTTTGGCGTGGAAAGAACCGGCGCGCCCATACAGGCCTTCCTGCGGGTTGCGCGAAACCAGATCCTGAACCGTAGCAATGTCTACCAACCCAATCTGATCGTCGTCTTCGACGAAACGCTTATCGATCTCGTGCCTGTTTTTGACGGTCTGCGTGCCAACGGCGCTGTGCTCCTGAATACCGAGCGACCGCCCACCGAGTTCGCCTCGCAGACAAACAACATTTTTACCGTCCCGGCCACCCGGATTTCCATCGACAAAGGGTTGGGCAGCAAGGCGTTGCCGATCGTGAATGCCGCCATGATCGGTGCTGTGATCAGGATACTGGGCGCCGATATCGAGTTTGCCGCCGGGATCGTTGCCGAGAATGTGCCGGCCAAACCGGACGCCAATGCCGAAGCGGCCAGGCTTGCTTTCGACAATCTGATCGCCGGCGATGGCCTGACCAATGAGCTGCCCGAGCTGCTGCGCCGCGACCAGCCGGCCGGCGGCGACGGCATAACCGCCGCCGCCGACGTTTCGAGCACCCCGCGGCGAAATGATAGCGAGTTCGAGACCATTCCCGCGTGGGCCAGGCCGATGTCGCTCAACAAAACCGGCAGCTGGCGGGCCGTGATGCCGGTATATGAAACCCGGCATGCGCCTTGTATGGCCAATTGCCCGGCCGGCACCGACGTCAGGGCTTTTGTTCGTCTCACTTCAGAAGGCAGGCTCGCCGAAGCCTACAACACGATCTACCAGCACAACCCGTTCGCTTCGACGTGCGGCCGGGTGTGCCCGCATTTCTGCCAGCAAAACTGCAACCGCATCGAACTCGATGAAGGCCTCAACATCGGCTCGATCGAACGGTTTCTTGGAGACTACGGCGTCGACTCCGCGGTTCAGCCGTCACAGATTCGCCATAAGGAAAAAATCGCGGTCATCGGCGCGGGCCCCGCGGGTCTGACCGCCGCGCTGCGACTGCGCCAAAAAGGGTACGCAACAACCGTCTTCGAGGCGTTGCCACAAGCCGGCGGCATGATGCGAACAGGCATCCCGGAATTTCGCCTGCCGCAAAATATCCTCGACCGAGAAATCGAACGGATTGTCGCTGAAGGCGTTGAGGTCCGGACCGAAACCCGGGTGACCGTGAGCGAGCTCGAAAACGATTTTGCCGCGGTGATCGTTGCCACCGGCTCCCACATCGGAACCGAAATGCGCATCCCGAACGAGGAACTCGCGCTGGAGGGCATCCGGTTCCTGCGCGACTACAAGATGAAACGGGACAACGCCGGCATCGCCGTGGGCGCCAGAGTTGCCGTCATCGGCGGTGGCAACACTGCGACCGATGTGGCCAGAACTGTGCTCCGGCTTGGCGGCGAGCCGACCATCTACTACCGCCGGACTCGGAACGAAATGCCTGCCATCGCGAACGAAGTCGAAGAAGCCGAGCACGAAGGCGTTCGCATCGAGTATCTCAAAGCACCCGTTCAAATCGAAAAGGGCGTCGAGGGGCATCTGATCGTGACCATGACACACATGGAACTGGGCGAGCCCGATGCCTTCGGCCGGCGCCGTCCCGTGCCCGTTGCCGGTTCCGAAATCGACGTAATCGCGGACAAAGTGATCATGGCCGTGGGACAGGTCTACGATCCCTACGCCTTCGGCGGCAGGAAGATTTCGCCGCAACAGGGACGGACGGCGTTCAAGGCCAAAGCGCCCGTATTCTGCTGCGGCGACATGGCATGGGGCGGCACCGTGACCGAAGCGATCGGCAGCGGCAACAGTGTTGCCCGGGAGGTAGATGCGTTCCTGCGCAAAGAAGAATTTCAACCCGTTCCGCTGCGTGACGATGTGGTGCTGCCGCGGGAGATCAACTTCGCTTATTTTCTGCCGACACCCAGCCACCACAACGTCATGCAGATGAACGGCCGGCTGGTCGGCGATTTCACCGAGGTCGTGCAGGGGCTGGACGAAAAATCGGTGGTCGAGGAAGCAGGGCGCTGCCTGCACTGCGGCGAGTGTTTCACCTGCGGCAATTGCTACAACTACTGCCCGGACGCGGCAATTCACATTGACGAGAGCAATCGTTTGCGCATCGATTACGAATATTGCAAAGGGTGTGGTATCTGCTTTGAGGAATGTCCCTGCTCCGCCATCGCTCTAAAAACGGAAGAGGCAAGTTATGAGTAAGACGAACGGAAATGTCGCGGTCCTGGAAAAGGGACGCGAGAAAGGCAAAAAAGCAAACGGCCGCCCGCGACGCAGGGCAAAGACGCCGAAGTTCAAAAGGCATGTCTCCCGAATCATGAAAGGCAACCATGCGGCTGCCGAAGGAGCCAGACTGTGCCGGGCCGGCTTCGTTCCGGCTTATCCGATCACCCCGCAGACCGCTATCGTCGAGGAGCTCTCCGCCAAGGTTGCGCGCGGCGAAATGGACGCAACCTTCACCAACATGGACAGCGAGCACTCGGTGTTTGCCGCAGCTATGGGCGGCGCGCTTGCCGGGGAACGCGTTTTTACCGCCACAAGCGGCCAGGGGCTGTTCTACGCGCACGAAGTGCTGCACGCCATCGCGCACTACCGGTTGCCCATCGTCGCCTGCAACGTCGGCCGCCCGTCGATTCCGTGGAATATCTGGTCCGACCAGACCGATTCGATCGCGCAACGTGACACCGGCTGGGTGCAGTACTATGGCGAAAGCGCGCAGGAAGTCGTCGATGGCATCATTCAGGCGTACAAGCTATCGGAGACGCTGGATCTGCCCGTGCTGATGGTGCTGGACGCTTTCTACCAGAGCCACACCAGCGAAAACGTGTGGATGCCAGACATCGATCTCGTCGACGAGTTTCTGCCGGCGCGAAAGATGAAGGGCGGTGAAATCGATCTGAAAAATCCAAAAGCCTTTGGTGGCCTGGTCGCGCCACAGTATTACGAGGATTTCAACCACAGCTACTGGCGCGATATCAATCGCGTCGAGGAGCTGACCAACGTCATCGGCCGGGAATTCGGCAAGCACTTCGGCCGCGACTACGGCGCCGTGGAGGGCGTGAATATCCAGGCGCACACTAAAACCATTCTCGTCACTATGTCAACGATTACCACGACGGCGCGCGGGGTTATCGCCGCCCACCCGGACGTCGGCCTGCTGAAAATAAGATTGTTCAAGCCGTTTCCGCGCGATTCGATCGTGGAAATGCTGCAGAAACGCAAGGTCGACCGCGACACCTGCAAAATCATCACCGTCGACCGGAACTTTCTCGGCGACCGCGAAGGCGCGCTCATGCAGGAGATGAAACGCGCGCTCTACGGCCATGATTTCCAGTTGCATGGCGTCTTTGCCGGTCTGGGCGGAAAAGATGTCCCACCCGCCACGATCGAGAAAATCATCGCGCTGGGGAACAAAGACATCGGTGAAATTACCTGGA
>CAZTNL010000126.1:0-7573 GCA_964614885.1 uncultured Calditrichaceae bacterium
AGCCGAGAAAGAACGGTCCGGTCTGCAGTTTTAGAATGAGCGACGAACCGACGATGAGAGCCGCGATGATCAGACTGAAAGCGACGCGGTTGGAGGCGCGGTCGATTTCGAGCATAAGATTCTGCATCCCCCGGTCCTGAATTTCGATGGCGAACCGGCCGCGTTTGATTTTTCGCAGCAGCAGCTCGAGCTCGCGCGGGCCGACCCTAATCAACTCATACAAATCGCGCAGGGTCTTGATGCCCTCGTATGCCAGCTTGCGCGCGTCGAACCGGCGCAACATCAGCTTGCGGACGTACGGTTTTGCCAGCGAAAAGATTTCGAAATCTGGGTCGAGATGGCGGGCGACATCTTCGTATGTGGCCAGCGCCTTCATCAAAAGCAGCAGGCTCGAAGGCAGACGCAACTGGTGCCTGGTCATCAGCTCGAAAACGTCGGCGACGATCGTCTGGACGTTGATTCGTTTGATCGGCACTTCGTAATAGCGGTCGATGAACGCGGCGATGTCAGAGCGCAGGTTTCGCGGCTCCATTTCCTCCTGCAGCGAGCCCAGATTGATGAGCACCCTGATGATCAGATCGGCGTCCCGCTGGATGGTGCCGATCAGCAAGTCCGAGAGCTCATCGAGCACGGTGGTTTCGAGGGTTCCCATCATGCCGAAATCGATGGGAGCGAGAACAGAGGCGTCTTTCACAAAAAGATTGCCCGGGTGCGGGTCCGCATGGAAAAAACCATCGTCGAAGATTTGCTTGAGGATGAAGTTGCCGCCGTTTCGTGCCAGGAGTTTCAGGTCGCAGCCGGCCTCGACCAGACGCTCTGTTTCCGAGATTTTGATGCCGTCGATGTACTCGGTGGTCAGCACGTGTTCGGTGGAGTAGTCCCAGTAAACCTGCGGCACGTGCACCGTGTCAAAGCCGCGAAAGTTACGTTCGAAGATCTCGATGTTCCGGCCTTCGTTGATAAAATCCAGCTCGCGTTTGGTGCTCTGCCGCAGTTCGCGAACGATTCCCTGCGGATCGAACTGCTGCGCCTCCGGGATGAATTTGTCCATCAATCGTGCCAGGTCGGCGAGAATGTCGAGGTCGGTCGCGATGATCTTGCCAACATCGGGCCGCTGGATCTTCACGACCACCTCATGCCCTTCGTGGGTCCTGGCGCGGTGTGCCTGGGCGATCGAGGCTGACGCGATCGACGCTTCTTCAAATTCGCTGAATTTCGTCTCGACGGGCATGCCGAGCTCATTTTCCAGGTAGGGTCGGAGTGCCGCGACCGGCATCGGCGGCACGTCGTCCTGCAGCCGGCTGAGTTCGCGCAGAAGCTCGGCTGGAACCAGGAATGAGCGCGTGCTCAGAACCTGACCGAGTTTGATAAACGTGGGGCCGAGTTCTTCAAGCGCCAGCCGGATGCGCGCGGCGTAAGAAAGGCGCTTCACCTCGGCGGAACCTTTGCGAAACAGACGGCGGCCCATCTGCAAATAGACGGCCAGGTTCATGCGGTCGACCGCCTCGGCAAACCCGTATTTGATGAGCACGCCGACAATTTGCCGGTAGCGCTTCAGGTTGCGGTACCCTCTATCTATTCGCGGAATGTAGACCATCGTCTTCGCAGGTAGTATCGCGGCGCTCAGTCAGTGATTCAGTTGCACAAACCATCTTTCATTCAACAAGCTGAACACGGGTGTCCCGAGCTAGCCAACTTTCGTCTTGTGTTCTGGCACAGCTTTTTCATTCACCGGACTTCGGCGCAGCCAGCAGCTTTTCGAATTCGATAAGCACTTCGCTGAAATCATCGAAGGGCACATGCTCGATACCGCGCTCCCGGCAAAACCGAATGAGGGCGCGGCCGCGCTTGGCGAAAACGATGTCGGCGGCTTCGGCGCCGCAGCGGTCCGACATCCCGTCGCCGATATACACGACCGTGCCGTGGCTGCTCTTCGCCGCGCGCACGTGATACCCTTTGCAGTTGCCGCACTTGCCACACCCTGCCTCAAAGTAGGGGAAGTCCGCGCTGATCTTATTGTCCGGCTCGAACACAAGTGCATTCGCGTGTGCGGCCACGCTGCCATCGAGGCTGTGGTTCTTTAGAATTCTTTCAATATAAAAGTCCAGACCGTCACTTGCAATTGCAACCTGAATGTTTCTCTGCGCACAGAACTGAACGAATTGCGGGAAATCGGGATCGAGCTGCTGGCTGTCCGCAAACGCTTCGAGCTGCTGCCGGCTCACACTGGCGATCGAGCACTCCTGCTGCAGGCACTCCCGCGAGTTGATTCGGCCTTCCTTCCACTCGCGCACGATGTCGTAGCAGCGCGCATCGGCAAAGGTGCGGAAGAGCAGATTGCCGACATCGTTGATGGCGGTGGTGCCGTCGAAGTCACAAATTACTTTCATCAGGTTGTTCATACGTTGGAGGGGCCTGGTGCGTTCAAAATTTGTCTGCGAAGTTTGTTTGGGTGCGACATCTGCGTAACTCTTTTCTGAAAAAAGAATCGCCCACCGCTAAAGTGGGCGATTGCAGAGCAACGGATAGTCGTAAGTCCGGAACGGGTTCGTTACGAACGGACTTACACTGCGCCGAGTTGCACCGGCATCATTTCTTCGAGTCTTCGACCACGGCCTGCGCCGCTGCCAGCCGGGCGATTGGCACCCGGAACGGCGAGCAGCTGACGTAGTCCATGCCGACGCGGTGGCAGAATTTGACCGATTCCGGATCGCCGCCGTGTTCGCCGCAAATCCCGACTTTCAGGTCGGCGCGCGTGCTGCGTCCGCGTTCGACCCCGAATCGGATCAACTGGCCCACGCCCTGCTGGTCGATCGTCTGGAAGGGGTCGGCGCCGAGAATCTGCTTGTCGAGATACTGTACCAGAAAGTTTCCTGCATCGTCGCGCGAGTAACCGAACGTCATCTGGGTCAGGTCGTTGGTGCCGAAGGAGAAGAATTCTGCGGTTTCGGCGATCTTGTCAGCTACCAGCGCCGCGCGCGGGATTTCAATCATTGTGCCCACCAGATAACGGATTTCCACGCCCGTCTCCTGCTGAACCGTTTTCGCCACGCGGTCGACGATGGCCTTTTGATTCCGGAACTCGGCGTCGGTGCCGGTGAGCGGGATCATGATTTCCGGAAAAACCCGGGTATCTTCCTGGTAGCACTGCGTCGCGGCCTCGATGATGGCGCGTGCCTGCATCTCGGTGATCTCGGGATAGGTGATGCCCAGCCGGCAGCCGCGATGGCCGAGCATCGGGTTGAATTCAGCGAGCGATTCCACTTTTTGCCGGACCTGCTCGACCGAAATGTTCAGCCTGGAGGCCATCTCTTTCTGTGTGTCACCTTCGTGCGGCACGAACTCGTGCAGCGGCGGATCGAGCAGTCGGATCGTTACCGGACGCTGCCCCATGGCCTTCAGAATGCCGTAAAAGTCCTGGCGCTGCATGGGCAGCAATTTTTCCAGCGCTTTTTTGCGGCCGTCGAGATCGTCTGCCATGATCATTTCACGCATGGCCCAGATGCGGTCGCCAAAAAACATGTGTTCCGTGCGGCACAGACCGATGCCCTCGGCGCCGAACACAATAGCCTTTTCGGAATCCGCCGGCGTATCGGCGTTCGTCCGCACTTTCAGGCGTCGGGTTTCGTCGGCCCAGGTCAGCAACTGTTTGTAGAATTCGTTGCGCTCCGGGTTGATGTCGATGAGCGGCAGCTTGCCGGCATAGATGAGGCCGCGGGTTCCGTTCAGGGTAATCCACTCCCCTTCGCGGATTTGGGTCTCGCCGAAGTGCGCGGTTCGGGTGTCGAAGTCGATGCTCAGGTCGCCGCAGCCGACGATGCAGCATTTACCCCATCCGCGCGCAACCAGAGCGGCGTGGCTGGTCATGCCGCCTTTTGAGGTCAGAATCGCCTGTGCCGGTTTCATGCCGTGCACATCCTCAGGGCTGGTGTCTTCGCGCACGAGGATGACTTTTTCGCCGGCCTTGCCCAGTTTTTCCGCCTGGTCCGGGCTGAAAACGATTTTGCCCACAGCGCCGCCCGGGCCTGCCTGCAGGCCTTTTGCGATGGCGCCCTGCGCCTTTTCCGCCTCCGGATCGACCATCGGATGCAGAAGTTCATCGAGCTGTGACGGTTTGACCCGTAGCAGCGCTTCTTCTCTGGAGATCAGGCCTTCGTTCGCCATTTCAACCGCCATCCGGGTAGCGGCAACGCCATTGCGCTTGCCGACACGCGTTTGCAGCATCCACAGCCGGCCGTTTTCGATGGTAAACTCCAAATCCTGCATGTCCCGGTAGTGGGTCTCGAGTTTTTGCCGAATCGCTGCCAGGTCCTTGTAGGTTTCCGGCAGCAACTCCTCCATCGACGGGAATTCCCGGTTGCTGTCCTGTTTCGAGACGATGTTGATGGCGTTCGGAGTGCGGATGCCTGCGACCACATCTTCGCCCTGCGCGTTGATCAGCCATTCGCCGTAAAAGTAGTTTTTGCCGGTCGCCGGGTCGCGGGTGAACGCCACGCCGGTAGCGGACTGGTCTCCGGTGTTGCCGAAAACCATCGATTGCACGTTGACGGCCGTCCCCCAGGCGTCGGGAATGCCTTCGATTTTGCGGTAGGCGATTGCACGCCGTCCATTCCATGATTGAAAGACGGCCGCGATGGCGCCCCACACCTGTTCGTGCGGGTCGTCCGGAAAGTCTGAGCCGAGGACGTCTCTCACCCTGGCTTTCATGCGCGAGGTTAAATCCGTGAGGTCTTCGATGCTCAGTTCGGTGTCGCTTTTGTAGCCATTGCGTTTTTTCACGTCTTCCAGCAGGTGTTCGAGTTGCACGCGAATGCCGTGGCCTTCCTCGGGTTCGATGCCGGCAGCCTTTTCCATTACCACATCGCTGTACATGGCGATCAACCTGCGGTAGGAATCCAATACGAAACGCTCGTTACCGGTTTTCTTGACCATGCCGGGGATGGTGCTGCTGGTCAGGCCAACATTGAGCACGGTTTCCATCATGCCCGGCATGGAGATTTTCGCGCCGGAACGGACTGAAAACAGCACGGGATTTTCCGGATCGGCGAACTTTTTGCCGAGCGTGGCTTCGACTGTCGCCAGCGCGTCCGAAACCTGTTTTTTCAGCTCCTGGGGATAGGTGTGACCATTTTCATAATAGTAGGTACAGACTTCGGTGCTAATGGTGAAGCCGGGAGGCACCGGCAGGCCGAGATTTGACATTTCCGCCAGGTTGGCGCCTTTTCCCCCGAGTAAGTCTTTCATGTCGGCGCTGCCGTCGGCGTGGCCGTCTCCGAATGAATAAACGTACTTTTTAGCCATCGTGAGCTCCATGCTGTTTTTTTGAAAGAGTCATTGCTGTTGCGATTCGTTGGCCTGCCCTGACCGCTCACAGGCAGAAAGTCAAGTATACGCAAAGAAAATTTTAAAAAAAAATGAATTTATTGATCAAGAAGTGATCTGTTTGTCGACTTCGGTTACAGAGCTTTCACACTCGGAATCCGTGTGCTATACAGTGGCGTTTCTGTTGATTTTTGCGCGCGATATTGCTATCCTCTACGCGACGTGGCCGGGTGTTCGCTGCGCTTTTGGCGCGAATGTCGATCCACAGTCCGAAGCATCGATAACCAATATTGTGCTCCGCACGGGCACAGGAAGGATGTTTTCCAGCTCATGAGTTTCCTGTCCGGTTTACAGTGTGTTTCATGCGGCGAACCGTTTGCGCCCGAACGAATCGATTACACCTGTCCGAAATGCGGCCCGATTCAGGGAACGCTGGACGTCGTCTATGACTACCGGGCCGTCGCCAAACAGTTGACGCACGCCCGGCTCGCCAAAGACCGACAGACAACCCACTGGCGATACCTGCCCATTTTGCCGGTGAAGCAACCAGAACACATTCAGCCCCTCGCGCTCGGCTGGACGCCAATTTATCCGGCGCAGAAGCTGGCGGACCGCTGGGGCATCCGGTCGGTCTGGGTGAAAGATGACGGCCGCAATCCGAGTGCTTCGTTCAAGGACAGGGCGAGTTCTGTGGCGGTTGTAAAAGCTCTGGAGAAAGGCGCAAAAGTTGTCACCGCTGCTTCTACCGGAAACGCCGCTTCCTCCTGGTCGGCATTTACAGCTCTCGCCGGCCTGGAAACGTATATCTTCGTGCCGGCAACAGCGCCGAAAGCCAAGTTGGCGCAACTGCTGCTCTACGGCGCCAATGTGATAAAAGTCAGAGGCACCTACGACGAAGCCTTCGACCTCTGCTGCCAGGCTGCGGAGAAATGGGGGTGGTACAATCGCAGCACCGCCATCAATCCCTATTTGGGGGAAGGCAAGAAGACCGGCGCGCTGGAAATTTGCGAACAGCTCGACTGGCAGGTTCCGGATTATGTATTTGTTTCGGTTGGCGACGGCTGCATTCTGCAGGGGACCTGGAAGGGATTTAAGGATTTTTACGAAATCGGACTCATCGACAGGCTGCCGAAGCTGGTCGGCGTGCAGGCCGCGGGCAGCGCGCCGCTGGTGCATGCCTGGGAAAACGGGCTCGATCGCTGCGAGCCGCTGGTTCCGGAAACGGTCGCAGACAGCATCTCCGTGGGCGTGCCCCGCGATCAGATCAAAGCGCTGCGGGCGGTGCGGGAATCGGGCGGAAAGTTCGTGGCAGTCCCCGATGCCGAAATTCTCTCCGCCATCTCCACGCTGGCGCGGGAAGTCGGCGTTTTTGCCGAACCCGCGGGCGCCACGGCGCTGGCGGGTCTGAAAAAGCTGGCCGCGGAAACGGCCCTCGCCGCAACGGACACGGCCGTCGTGATGGTCACCGGCAACGGACTCAAAGATGTCGAGGGGGCGATGAAGGCGGTACAGCGCCAGCCTTTGGTCGTTGAAAACTCACTGGGAGAGGTTCAGAAGAAGCTTGGGCTTTAGGGGCGGCCGGCTGGCGAGTTGGTGCAAATTTGCAATTGAAATGCAAATTTGTACCGTTCCTATTTCTGGTTGACTCGTTTGACCGCGCAAGCTCGAAAACTTCACAGAAAAATAACCGCGATTCCTTTTACAAACTTGTAGGACGAGAATAACATGATTGACTTGACCGTTAAAAAAGAAAACCTGGAAAATTCGCTGGCCCGTGCCCGGGAGCGCAATATCATCATTCCAACATTCGAGCAGATGATCCACCCGGAAACTGTTCCCGAGGCGGTCAAATCCGGACTTTCCGAGGTTGGGCTCTGGGAGGTTGACCCGCTCAATTTGTTCCGAATCACCTGGAAGAACGAGACCAAAGAAAAGGGCGGGACTTTCGGTGGCGTCAACTATCTGGAAATCCCTCCTGAAATCACCGGGGTCAGGGCGCGCATTTTCGGCCTCGTCGGCAAATGGTTTCCGACCGGCGCTCACAAAGTCGGGGCGAGCTTCGGCTGTCTGGCGCCCCGACTGGTGACCGGGCAATTCGACCCGGCCCGTCACAAGGCCGTGTGGCCGTCGACCGGCAATTTCTGCCGCGGCGGCGCTTACAACTCCGCGCTCTTAGGTTGCGAGTCGGTCGCGATTCTGCCGGAGGAAATGAGCAAGGAGCGCTTCGAATGGCTCAAGACCGTGGCCGGCG